>CBIGXK010000163.1:0-8346 GCA_966193805.1 uncultured bacterium
GGATACCGTCTTGCGTCTCTCCACTCTCACTCCCCACTCCCTACTCCCTACTCCCACTCCCTACTCCCTACTCCCACTCCCTACTCCCCACTCCCTACTCCCCCTTACCTTTACCACATGGACAACTACTACATCGCCGACCAGTTTGCAATGGTCTCCAAACTGATGGACATCCACGGTGAAAATTCCTTCAAGTCGAAATCGTACTCCATCACAGCGTTTAACATAGAAAAGCTTCCTGTTCAACTCACCGACCTGCCGCCCGAAAAAATCTTCTCCCTGAAAGGCATCGGTGAATCCACCGGGAAAAAGATCCTCGACATCATCAACACCGGAACGCTGCCGCTGCTCGAAAACTACATCAGCAAAACACCTCCGGGCGTGGTGGAAATGCTCAGCATAAAAGGCATCGGCCCAAAGAAAATTGCCGTGATCTGGAAAGAAATGGAAATAGAATCGCCGGGCGAACTGCTCTACGCCTGCAACGAAAACAGGCTCAGCCGTTACAAGGGTTTTGGAGCAAAAAGCCAGCAGAGCATCAGCGACGCCATCACCTTCTACCTCGCCAGCCAGGGCAGCCACCTTTTCGCAGGCATAGAAAAATACGCCTACGACCTCGACAAAATATTTAAAAAAGCATTCCCTAAACACAACTTTGCACTCACCGGCCAAATCAGAATGCACGCCCTTATTGTTGACCGCCTCGAATGGGTAACGACCGTGCCGGCAGAACAACTCCAGGACTATTTTATTAAGAATAAGTACACGGAAGAAGAGCTGCTCACCGAAACCTCAATGTTCAGAACGCAAGAGAACGTACTCATCAAATTCTATTCGCGCGACGAACAGCTATTTTATTCGACCCTCTTCGAAACGTCTTCGAGCGAAGCATTTCTGAATGAATGGAACCGGGTAAAAGCCGACAGTTCCCTGCACACGTCCGAAGAAGATATCTTCGAGGCAAGAAAACTGCATTTCATCCCTCCTTTCCTGCGCGAAAAACCGGGTATCATCGAAGAGGCCAAAAGAAATTCGTTCAACCACCTGGTGCAGCCGGAAGATATCTGCGCTATCATTCATTCGCACAGCACCTGGAGCGACGGGTCTCACACTATCGAGGAAATGGCAAAGGCCTGCATCGATAGCGGCTATGAATACCTGGTGATCAGCGATCACAGCAAATCGGCCGCCTATGCCAACGGGTTAACAGAAGAACGGATACGGGAGCAGCACCTTTACATTGACGAGTTGAACGCAAAATTTGCACCCTTCCGCATCTTTAAAAGCGTGGAGTCGGATATTTTGGGAGATGGGTCGCTTGATTATTCCGACAAAGTCCTGTCCACGTTCGACCTGGTGATCGCTTCCATACATTCGAATATCAAGATGCAGGAAGATAAGGCCATGCTGCGGCTGCTGAATGCGATAAATAATCCTTACACCACTATACTGGGGCACATGACGGGCCGCCTTCTGCTCAGCCGTCCCGGTTATCCCGTGAATTACAAAACAATCATTGATGCGTGTGCTGATAAAAATGTGGTGATAGAGATAAACGCTAATCCGCGGCGGCTCGACATGGACTGGAGCTGGGTGGATTATGCGCTGCAAAAAGGAGTGCTGTTATCTGTTGATCCCGATGCACATGAGATAAAAGAGTTTGATAACTGCCGGTATGGTGTGCTCGCGGCACAAAAAGGAGGGCTCACGAAAGAGAAAAATCTGAGTAGTTTTTCGTTGAAGGAGTTTGAGGCGTTTCTTGAAGGGAGAAAAGTTACCAGGTAAAACAGAGGTCAACTCATTGCCGATTGCGGATTGCCGTTTGCCGTTTCTCGGGTCCACCCCCGGCGCTTCGCGCTACCCCCGCCAGCGGGGGATACACTTTGCCGTCTTTCGTCTTCCGTCTCCTGTCTCCCGTCTCACGCCTCACGCCCCTTATACAACGGCAGCTTCACAAAAAATATCGTCCCGTCGCCGTCAACAGTTTCGAACCAGATGTCGCCCTGCGACTGCTCCGCAATACTCTTGCTCATCGCCAATCCCAACCCCGTACCCGACGACTTCGTCGTGAAATTGGGCATGAATATCTTGTCGCGCGTTTGTACAGGTATCCCTCCCCCATTATCATGAATACTCACCACCACATTCTCTCCATTGATGCGTTCTTTTACCAGTATCTTTCTTTCCAACTGGTTTTCAGGCGCCTCAATGGCATTTTGCATTAGGTTAGTGAACAACCTGTTGAGCTGCGTCTTATCGGCAAACATCATCACTTTCTCCGGAACCGGCTCCCACGAAAAATCAAGATGTTCCATCGGGTCGTATAAAGACGCCAGCGAATACAGCACCTCGTGCAGGTCAAACACTTCGTTACGCTGGTTACCGATATTCGCAAACTGCGAAAAGTCGGATGCGATCTTCGAAAGGTGCTCGATCTGCTCGATGAGCGTACTCGCCACGCTCGCCGTCATCTCCTTCACCTGCGGTGAATTATTATCAATGGCTTTTTGCAAGTACTGGATACTCAGCTTCATCGGCGTAAGCGGGTTCTTGATCTCGTGCGCCACCTGCTTCGCCATCTGCCTCCAGGCGCCTTCCCGCTCGCTCTTTGCGAGCGCCTCCGCACTTTCATCGAGCTTGTGCACCATCTTATTGTATTCGTTTACCAGTTCACCAATTTCATCCTTCCTGTTCCATTGTATCTCCTGGTTAATTTTTTGCAGGTTGATGTCACGCATCTTCTGACCGATGAGCGTGAAGGAATGGGTGATCCGGTTGGTGATGAACAGCGCGATGGCCCCCGCCACCAGGAAGATAAATGCATTGAGGTTGATGATGGTCACCAGGAAGTTCGAGATCTCCTGCTTCAGCTCGCCCTGGGTACTGTACGACGGAATATTCAGGTAGGCATAGGCGTTACCTTCCTCATCGCGCACCGGCGAATAAACGCTGATGTAATCCACCTTACCCATCTGCTCATCCGTAACAAACTGGACCGCCTTTAAATTATTCAAATTGTGAAAGGCCACAGGATTCATTTTCTCGCTCAGCACCCCCTTATTATAGATAAGCGGGTTCGACGACACGCGCAACGTTCCCGAAGTATCGTACAGGTTTACATCCGTGCCGTGTATCTCCGAAATTTCCTGCATCAGTTGCTCCACCTGCTGGTTGGCGCCGGTTTCAAACAACAGAACACTATTATTGAACCGGCTGCGGCCGGCAAGCTGGTTCTGCACTTCGTGCACCATAATCTGTATGGCGCGGCTTAGCTTATCCTGGTTGTTCCTGTCATATCTTTTGATAAAGAAAAGAATAGTGGCGATACCGATGATGATGAACGACAACAAGCTCACCATCAGGATCGTGCTGTGAATCTGCGATCGTATGCTGAACTGGAAATATTCTGAAAGTGCGCCCATTTTGAATCGCGACCTCACCAGGAACGCAGTGGTGCGGTAAATGAACAGCAGCAGGATGAACGTACTGAACAACCACGAAAACAACGTGATGCCCTCGATAAACGAATTGTCTTTTTTGGCAATCACCACCACTTTGTCTGCAGAGTGCCGGTACCACAGTTCTTCATAATCGAGGTGCTTTCGCGTTTCGAATTCAAATTTGGGCACCTGGTCTTCCGACAGCTTCGTGGGAAATGGATAATCATTGTAATAACTGATCAGGTCCATGTCGCTGTACACACCATAATAGTAACCCGGCGAATACTCGGGAACGAGCTCTTTTGTTTGCCTGAAAAGTTCCGGTATCAGTGCGTCACTCTTGTAACGCTTGGGTTCCGACAACACAAAGAAATATCCCGTATTCATTCCAAAGCTGTCGACTACATCCTTCTTGTAGATGTAAGAAAACTTGTCGAACGACTTCTCAAAATATTTCAGGTCGGCGATGCTGGTTTCTTTGCCCTGGATACTGAAGATTGTATTCAACGTGTCGTAAGAAACCGGGCTGTGGTTGGAGAGCGGCTTTTCAGAAGCGTCAAACGTAAATATTCTCGTATCGTACTTATCGAGATAGGCGCTGAAACTTTTCTGGATGATGCTGTCCTTCAGTTCCCTGTTGGTGAGCGGGTTTTTAAACCGCTCGAAATTCCTTTGCAAAAAATCGTTGTCGAAGTAGGTGAGCGCTATGCTCAGCAACCGTTCGCTCGAGGGGTCTGCGCGCAGGGATAGTTTTTCCGCGAATAGCTTCCGCTGCTCGAATTCTATCTTTTTGTTTTCAAAAATGATCACCCCGGTAATCGAGAATGAAAATACAAAGAGCCAGTACAGTACCTCGGACACGTTAAACCGCTGGTTGATGCCTGAAAATATTTTCTGCTGCATCATCAGGATGTACACCACCAGCCAGATAAGAACATAAAGATTCAGTTCAAGCACCGCCGTGTTCCTGGTAAACGTCAAGATGGCGAGGCCCACAAACGCGGTAACGAGGATAATAAAATAGGTGGAACCCTCGCTCAGCCTTTTAATGACATTCAAGATCACCTGCGAAAAGAAAAAATAACTGAGCGACAGGATACCAAGTATCAGGAAGCCGAGCACACTGTATTTGGTGAGGCTGAAAAAATTTGTGACGTTAAACGACATCTGCGCATCGGCCACCAGGCTTTGCAATATATCCGCAAACACAAACGTACCGCTCACCAATACCATCAGCGCAATACCGATGCACAGCCAACCCAGCCATTTGGGTCGGAGCGGTTGTATTTTGTCGGTCGGCAGCCTGCGGCTGATAAACAGCATCAGCCAGCAAAAGAGGATACTGTTGATCATCAGGTCGCCAAGCGAGCTGAACACAAAGCTGGAACTGTAAATTGACGGGTCGAAAAGTTCAAACGACCGGAGGTGCAGCAGGCCCGGGTCATAATAAGTGACCACCCGCATCAAAATGACCATGGTTGTAAGGAATGCGAATGATGAAATGAGTCCGTTCCTGGCGTTTATATAACACGCGGTCTGATGTACATAAATGATGAGGAGGAATATGCCGAGAAAGGTGACGATCCTCGACCACCAGCTTGTTTCCTGCTGGTCAACCGTTGTTTTCTGCAGGTAGAAAAGAATATTACCGTACGAACTTTTGATCGGGTATTCCGTTGGCGTGTACGACACCTCTACCCGCTTTCCCGCTTCCGGGTAGGCAGCAAACTCCTTCTGCAGGTTTTCTATTTCAACGAAGTACTGCCACATTATCGGTATCAATCCTTCGAGCGAGAGTAATTTGTTGTCGCCCACCTGGATCAGCTTGCTGGTGTGTACGTACAGTCCGTTGTTCAGGCGCACCATCCTGCTCGCATCCGATTCGTTCATGATGTTGATGGGAGGAAGTGCCTGCTGGCTGTTCCAGAAAAGCAGTTTGTGTTCGGAGGCAGTGTCTTTGTCGTAAATGAAAAAGAGGTAGCCCGTCTCCTTGTCTATCACCGACTTTAGCGTTTTTTCGTTATAAGTGCGGTTGATAAGCGAATACAAGAGGGACGTATCGTGGGCCAGTTGCTGAAAATCCTTTTCTTTCGAAATAATGTCGCGTTGTATCAGCCGGGCGTAGTAACGCGATGATGTGCTGGTGATGATAAACTCATTGATCAACAGGGCCGCCAGGAACAGCACAACTGCAGCTACTAAAAAAAACAGCCGCCGGCCGCCAAGACTTATAAAAAGATCTTTCAAGTACCGTTGTTTTGTTTTTTAATTGAGTTCCAGATTTCATCCATTTCGCCGAGGGTCATTTCAGCGAGGGGCCTGCCGAGCTGAAGCGCCTTTTTTTCCATTTCTGTAAACCGGGAGATAAATTTCCTGTTGGTTCTTTCCAGCGAGTTCTCGGCATCGACATTCAAAAACCGTGCATAATTGACCAGAGAAAACAGCACATCACCAAACTCATCTTCTATCCTGTCGGCGTTGGCGCCGGCAACCGCCTCTCTTAGCTCATTCATCTCCTCCTCTACCTTTTCCCACACCTGTTCCCTGTTATCCCATTCAAATCCAACCTGCTTTGATTTTTCCTGCAGCCGGGCCGCCTTCACCATTGCCGGCAAAGCAACCGGAACGCCACCTAATACCGAGGTTTTACCTTCCTTCAGTTTCAGCATTTCCCAGTTTCTTTTAACATCTTCTTCATCATTTACTTCCACCGATCCGTAAATATGAGGGTGCCTGCTGATAAGCTTGGCGGAAACAAATTCGAGCACATCCCTGATGGTAAACTTTCCCTGCTCGCTCGCTATCCTCGAATAAAAAAGAATGTGAATCATTACGTCGCCCAGTTCCTCCTTCATCGCCTGCCAATCGTGGAGGGTAACCGCTTCCGTCAGCTCATACAACTCCTCGATGGTTTGCGGCCGCAGCGATTGCAGCGTTTGCTTCCTGTCCCACGGGCATTTTTCGCGAAGTTCGTCCATGATTTCTTTTAATCTGGTGAATGCCGCCGCCGTTGCCTGTTCCATACCTGCCGTTTTAAGTCGAAATTTTGCTAAAAATACGCATTCCGATGCCAGATATGTGAAAAAGAGAGGATATTGCGCGCATGATGATCAGACTACTCGGAATCATTTGCCTGTTCCTTACCCTTGAATCGCAAGCCCAATATTACTACAAGGACATCGTCACTTCGCGGCAGACAACAGAACGCATCAAAAAATACCGCATGCAGAAAGTGCGGAGCGTTAAAGTGTTGAGCTATGAGGGTTCCGGCGAACCGACGCCTGGTTTCCAGGGCAGCCAGTCAATCACTTCCAACTTCACCATCATCAAAACTGCATTTAACACACCGCTGGAGGGCGAATCGCAACTAACCACTTTTTTCAATGCAGGCGGACAACTGATAAAGACTGTCGACACACTCGAAGGCTCCGGGAGTGAGAGCAGTTATATTTATGATGATGCCGGCAGCATCTCAAAGATCGTCAATGTTTCCACTTCGCCGGGTCACCACCAGGAAAATGAGGTACATATGTGGTTGTATGACGTGCAGGGCCGCCCCAACAAAATGCTGCGCATCAGGAACGGTTCCGACACCACCCATGTAAATTTTACACTGGATGAGAATGGCAACGTGGCGGAAGAGAACAGCGTGCGCAACGGCCGGCACCTGCCTTCCTATTACTACTATTATGACAACAAAGGAAGATTAACCGACGTGGTCACCTACAATGAAAAAGCCAAAAGGCTGCTGCCGCTTTATATTTTTGAATACAATGAAGCGGATGATATCTCATCGATGATGGTGATCCCCGAAGGGAGTGACGATTACCAGAAGTGGTATTATGAATACGGCGAAGGAAAGTTGAAAACGAAAGAGACGTGCTTCAACAAGCACCGGCAGGTGATGGGCAGGATAGAATATGTTTATGATTAAGTGTCAAGTTGTTTCAGCACTTTCAATAAATCTATTCCTTTACCGAGCACGGGTTTGAAGATATCTCCCTCCCTTTTCAGCCTTTCCACTGCATTTTTGATAGTGAAATCTTTCAGCTTCAGCCCTTTTTTCACTTCTTCCCAGTGAAGCGGCATTGACACCGTAGCCCCAGGTTTGGGACGGGCAGAATATGGTGCTGCCAGCGTTGCTCCCGGCCGGTTCTGCAAAAAGTCCACATACAATTTGCCTTTCCTGCTTTTCACTATCCTTTCGATGCTGGTAATATCAGGAAGCTGCTCATGCACCCGTGTGGCCACCCAGCGCGCAAACATCTGGCATTCATCATAGGTGAATTTCGGTTGCAGGGGAACGTAAATGTGCATGCCGGTCGAGCCGGACGTTTTGCAATATCCTTTCACTTTAATCGAATCCAGTACCGATTTGGTGACCTGCGCCACCTGGATCACCTGTTCAAAAGTGCTGTCATCACCAGGATCGAGATCTATCAGGCACCAGTTGGGGTTGTCAGGATTATCGCGGGTGCTGCTCCATGGATGTATTTCGATGCATCCGAGGTTCACCATGTACATCAGGTCCGCTTCCTTATTGCACAGCATGTAATTCTTGTCCTTTTCATCACTGGTGGTATAAGGAAAGAGTTCCACCCATTCAGGTGCTTTTCCGGTAACATCTTTTTGATAAAAGCTTTCGCCGTTAATCCCATTCGGGTAGCGGTTGAGTGATTGGGGCCGTTCTTTGAGGTAGGGCAAGATGTAGGGCGCCACCTGGTAATAATAGTTCAGCAGGTCGCGCTTGGTGTATTTTTCTTTTGGCCAGTAGATCTTGTTGAGGTTGCTGAATTTCAGCTCGTGGCCGTTGATGATTTTTACCTGTGTTTTTTCGGTGGGATTGAGTAAAGTTTTTCGTTCTTTGGACGAGACGGGTTTGATGAGTTGTGCGGCGTCTTTTGTC
>CBIGXK010000164.1:0-8330 GCA_966193805.1 uncultured bacterium
ATTTTGAAAGGAAAGGGTAACATAAAAGCTTCTGTAAGCGATATATTCCAAACGATGAGATGGGGTGCCGAGAGTAATTTTGCCGGACAATATTTGTATTCAGCGGGTGGATGGGAGAGCAGGCAGTTCAAGCTGAATTTCACTTACAGGTTTGGTAACACGCAGGTAAAAGCTGCGCGCCAGCGCAGGACGGGCCTGGAAGATGAGAGCCAGCGTGTTGGTTCCGATTCAGGAGGATCATCGGGGGGAGCCGGCGGAACGCGATAAAATTTAATAATAGAGACCGCCGGCCTCGAGCTTCGAAATTTTTTTCGTTCTGGTTTTCTTTGCGAACCTTTTCAACAGGTTATTTTTTTCGAGGACCTTTCTGATCCTGTCCGTGTGCCTTCTTATCTCGGTTTGCTGCTGTTTGATGCGGCAACTGCCGAGATCGAGCAATGAAATAAATGCGGGCATGTCATCGTCGTTCTTAAGGATCATTTTTGCGATGATCATGTCGCGTTCGTTGTCGAAATGTTTTGCAAGCACGTGAGCGGTAGAGGAAAGTTTCAACGGATGACCTTCTCTTTCAAAGATCTTTTGCATGGCCCTGTCGGCACCAATTTCAAGAAATTTTTTCAGCGATCCGTTTTCGGGATTATACGCCCGCGGATGTTCGCTGTAATATTTCAGTGCCTCGTACACGGCTTCATGAGCCAGCGAGGGGTCCGGCATTACATGACTCTTGTACCATTTTAATAAACTTGAATAAAGGTGTGTGCTGTAGGCTGCGAAAACTTCGGGAAATACACGTGTTCCATTTTCCAGAACGGAATTGTGCATGCGCAGCTCGGTTAATGATGCTCTGTTCATTTTTCTAAAGGATTTATTGGAGTTATTGGGGTTGCTTTGCAGGTCGTTTTTCAACGGCTGCGTCTGTAAATTTATTAAAGTTTTATTGTAAAAACATAACTTTAGTAAAACTTTCAAGGGCGATTTATGCGGCAACCTATGGCACGGAAGGGCACGGTCGCTTATGATAACGCAAAAAAGTTCGAAAGCACCTGGATAGGTAATATAGGTGGCCAGGAATTTAAAACGATGGAAATCAAATTCACCCGCAAAAAGTAACGACATAGTTTGAGGAAGAGGATACCGGTGTTGGCCACCGGAATACAGATAAAGGTGGGCTTGCTCAACAATAAAACCGCCGCAATGGCGCTGTTTCCCTTCATCCTGGTAAACAGGACGAAAAAAGCAGACGAGGTGCTCATCAATCATGAACGAATTCACCTGATGCAGCAGCTTGAAATGCTGGTGATACCGTTTTACCTGCTATACCTCTTTGAGCTAATTACAAGGGGCTACCGGCAAATATCATTTGAGAAGGAAGCGTATGAGAATGAAAAAAATCCCCGTTATCTTCTGGAGCGGAAATGTTACAGTTGGCTGCGGTATTGAGCGGCGTAAAAAAACCCTTTCATCACTGAAAGGGTTCAACCAAAACTAACTGCTTAAATAAGGTAAGCGGAACAAAGCTAATAACTATCCGCAATACCGAAAACCGTAGAACTACGGTACTTCTTAAGCCATTTCCATTCTGTTTCAAAGCCAATCTGCATCATCTGCATCCTGGCCGGAAGCGGCTACAATTCCTGGGAATTCAACACTTCTGATGCAATAAATCCTTCCGGTTTTGCTGTCCTTGCTGTAAAGCAAAATCCCTTCGTGTTTTCCTGAACGGTAATCCAGAAGTCGTACAATTCATAAACATCATCACCTTCTCGATTAGTTCCCCTGTACGTACCGAATGTGAATGTATGATAAGCCTGCTCTTCCGTGCGGAGGCCGATAAACGATTGATAATTCATAATGTCGGGTTTTCCAGTCTGTGCGTAGTATAACAAATCGGATGCCCCCCGGTTGCCGGCCGGGAGGGGCGGGAATTGAGGAGAAAATTGCCTGTTTCGTGACCTGTAAGCCCGATCCATGGCCGGTTGGCAACCGGGAGAGCAAATTTAATCCGGCAGGCTTTGATTACTGCAAAATCCGTTGTACTTTGATTTCACTTCCATTCCTGCGACTCTCCGTTTCCCCAATTATCTTATCGCACGACTAATTTGTTACCCGTAAAACTTTTTGTATGGAAGTCATCATTCTGCTTTTTCCTGGTGTCGATTCTATCGTGTACCTGGTGCTCGGCGTCATCTGTTTTGCAATCGCCGGCTCAGGCAAGATGCTCGACCGTTCCGACCGCCTGTAAGCGGCCCCGCCGCCGCCGCTTATATTTTTCTGGCAATTTTCATTGTTATTTGGGATATGTATGTACCTTAAGGTACCTAACGCACTATCCAAATACTGATTGTAGGTGCATTAAGTAATCATCTAAAAATTTAAAATTAAAATTGCTATGGCGAAAGCTGCAAAAAAAACGGCAAAAAAAGCTCCAAAGAAAGCCGCAAAAAAAACTGCTAAAAAAGCACCTGTAAAAAAGAAATCAGCAAGGAAACCGAATGCTGCATTTATGGCTCCACTTTCACCGAGTCCTGCGTTGTCAGAAGTGGTGGGTAGCAAAGCGTTGCCAAGAACGGAGATTGTTAAGAAGATCTGGGATTACATCAAGAAGAATAATCTTCAGGACAAGAAAAACAGGCGAATGATTAATGCGGACGCCAAATTGAAACCTGTTTTCGGTAACAAGGAACAGATTTCAATGTTCGAGCTGGCCAAGATAGTTAGCAAGCACGTGAAATGATTTGTAAATAATAAAACCGCGGGATACCGCGGTTTTTTTTATGATGAAATTTTCTTCCTAATAAGGAAGGATGAGATCAAAGCTGTTGCCATTGCTGTTTCTCGACCATTCCAGCCTGTAATAATACTTACCCGATCCTGGGCAGGCAGTGGCATTTCCCGAAGCATCGAGCCCGAACGTCGCAGTTGACGTAAATACTTCCGTCTTGTGTTTGATCGTTCCGGCCGACACCCTGAAATCACAATCCTGTTTAAGTACTATCGGAGAAGTGATCGACGTTGTAAATTCTTTTCCGAACCGGTTTGTTCCCCAGTCCGCAACATTACTTTCTTCTTCAGTATTATGCATACCGGAAACTGAAATCACCAGCCCATTATCATATGTAAATTCTTTTTTCCTGGACATGTTCCAGTTGCGCGCCGTTTCATCGTCAAACTTGATAGAAAGGTTTTCACTCACAAGCGTGTGAACGATGGAATCGAGCGATGCCGCCTGGTAAACCAAACCACCACTTACATTGGTATAGATATGTGTGCCGTTAAGGACGATGGTTTTTCCATCGCTCTTCCTGGTGATGGCAAAATTTTCATATTGAATGGTGATGGCCGCTCCTGCGTCCTTCCATTTTGTTCCTTTCGGCATCGACAGTACTACTGCTCCGTTGCGGGTATGCTTTCCGCAGTTGGCTCCGTTAAAAGTGACAGTGGCTTTCATGGGGTCGCTTTCGGTATCGAGGGCCACCGATGCATCGCAGATCACTTCGTCCACGACCGATGCGTCGCCCGACAATGAAGCATCCGCTTCAATAAGTGCATTCGCATCTGTGGTGATGTCGTCAATAACGTCTGCTACCATCGCGTCGTCATCGGCGTGGGTGGCGATTTCAACCTGGTCGGCGGGCGTTTGAAGGGCCTCCGCGGCCTTCTTACATCCGGGAGTGGCGATCATCAGGCCCGAAATGGCTAACAGGCAAAGAATCAGGGATTTATTCATAGATATTGATTTTGATGGCTGTTTTTGTCACCAGCCGTATAGAACTGTCAAAACGGAAATTCTCCTTAAAAAGTCTGCAAAAAATATATAGCCCCAAATGTTTTGATCTTACGATTTCTGATTTTATTTTGGCGCTGTCCATCACCCTGGGACGACCCCTAAATCCGTACCGATGAATAACCTGTCTCCATTAGGTTTACTCACCTGTTTTATATTTTCAATGGTCATCAATGGCGCCTCGTTTGATGCAGGCAATCATGAAGCGTCCGCATATGTTATTAACCACAGCCATTCAGTAATTTATTACAAGCCCGAAAGCCGCGAGGCGAACCCGGGACTGCAACCCGATGCCGCATACAAAATAGCCCCGGGTGAGTCGCTTCATGCGCCCGTAGACGCGATCGTAACGCCTGCCACATCATCGGGAAACATCTATCGCGTTCCAACCGGTGGCCGTGTAGTGGTCAATGAAAACGGTGTTGCTGTTCCGATGAATTTTATTGCGAGGGTGGGTGTATGGTTGCACAGGTATGGAAACGTTGCACCGCCAAGTCCCAATTTCGCGAAGCTGGCCAATTCGAAGCATATTATTTACCGGATGCCCGATATTACTTCCAGGCACTCCTGATCAGAAGTGTTTGAAATTACGATGCAGTTGGCGGAAGGCGCTTTCGTTGATGCAATCCCTGATGCGCGATAATAGTTCTGCGGAAGTGAATGGCTTTTCGATAAATGCATCGGCGCCTGCTTCGATAGCTTTTTCACGCAGTTGTGAAGCGGCCGAAAGAATAATCACCGGCACATCATTCATTCTTTCTTCCTGTTTTAAAGTTTTGCAGATGTCGAGGCCGTCGCCGTCGGTGTGCAGTTTATCCAGCAGCACGAGGTCGGCGTGGAAGCGGTAGAAGTCAGTTATCGCATTCTCCTCAATATGCTCTTCCACACTGTATCCGTTTTTGTGGAGGATGATACGGAGAATGTCGCTGATGCCAGGATCATCTTCGACTATAACTATCTTCTGCCCCATATATCTTGCCCGTTATAGTATAAAAATCAGCGAGAAATGTGCCAGTTTAATAAGCGTTAAAATGGGATGAACGGCAGGCTCAACTCCTCAGGATGAGGCATTTTTTGTTACTTTTGATGACTAGATTAACGGAGCAACGATGCACTGATGAAAGAAGACACAGAGACCCGACACCAGCCTTATATTTTATATGCGGATGATGATCCGGACGACCAGGCTTTCGTAGCCGAAACGCTTAGAAAAGTGAATCACAATGTCCGGATCCAATGTTTTGAAAACGGATTGCAGCTTGTCCGTTACCTGGAAGATCTGCCGCAGCATTCTGTTCTTCCCTGTTGCATGATCCTTGACCTCAACATGCCCATTTGGGACGGTAAGCACACGTTGCACGTGCTGAAGAACCACCATGCATATGGTCAGATCCCGGTGTTCATCTTCAGTACTTCCACATCCGAAAAGGACATGCGTCTTGCCTCGACGCAGGGTGCAGCGGCATACGTTACCAAGCCGTACGCACAAAACGAGTTGCTCGAAATTTGCCAGGAGTTTGCGGAATATGCGCTAATGGAACCGCGTTACAAAACTTCCGAACTACCCGCGAAGCAGCGGGGAGTCTGATCGTGGGCATCACCTGGCAGTGGCGGCGATCTGTCCCCTCACTTCTCCTGCCGGATGCGCGTCGGTATGAACGTTGTAATACCATTTTCCTGCGAGCAGCTCCGCTTCCTGGGCATCTGTAAGTGTTGCGCTGCCATCATAGCTGCCGCTAATGTCTGTGCCAAAGCCGGTGATAGGAACGGCTACATTAGCCGGTGTACCGGGGTCGGCAGGGCCATGAAAATGCATGTCGGTGGGTGGGCCCGACAAATCCGACCATGTTACCGTATAGCTCATAGCATTGGTGCTCTTGTTGTAAGTGCCCGTGAGCGAACCGGTGGCATTCGTGACTACTGACGGCGTTTCCTGTCCGCCATCTGCGCTGGCTGCCAGGTTGTATTCCACTTTGTCATTGTTGTTATCATCATCATCATCCTTGTCGCACGATGCGAGTGAAAACGCCAAAACCGAAAAGGTGACAACCCATATGGTGACGCATCCTTTTAATGTACTGTACATACGTATAGATTTTATTGAACAATTCATTTCCTGGCCGGGTTACCAAGAGAATACGTAGGTATAAATGCGCGGGTTGCTTAGTTGAGGAGTTTCCACCACTCGTTATTGGCGGAAGGATTTTTTAAAGATACCGGTTCGCCGATCATCGGATGCAGCACCGGGATGTTGTGTACCTGTGCATGTTTAAGCACGCGGGTGATGGAATCGTCCCATGCATGCAATGCAAGAGAAAATTTTGACCAGTGAACAGGCAGCAATCGTTTTGCAAGCAGATCTTCTGCCGCCACCACTACATCTTCGGGCTGCATGTGAATGTGTTTCCAGCTTTTGTCGTACTGGCCGTTTTCAAGAATTGCCAGGTCGAACGGCCCCAGTTCGGTGCCGGTTTTTTTGAAGTGAGTGTCGTATCCCGAATCACCGCCGATGTATATGCGAAGATGCGGAGTAATGAGTGCGAAGGAAAGCCAAAGCGTTTTATTGCGGCTGAACTTGCGCCCCGAAAAGTGGCGGGTGGGAACCGTATGGATTCGGAAACCGGGTTCCGGCTCAACATCCTCGTTCCAATCTTTTTCAATGATCTGATCTTTGCTGTATCCCCATCTTTCGAGGTGCGCGCCAACGCCGAGGCCGGTGATCACTTTGCTTACGCGGCTGCGGAGCTGCGTTACCGTGTTGTAATCGAGATGATCGTAATGATCGTGTGTGATGAAGAGAAAATCAATATCGGGGATGTCATCGCAGCAATAGATGTCGCTGCCTTTGAAGCTTCGCGTTGTAAAAGATACCGGAGACGCATAACCGCAAAGAACCGGGTCAACCAGTATTTTTTTCCCCATTATTTGCATGAAATAAGAGGAGTGCCCGAACCAAACCAGCACATCTTCGTGCGGATCCAGCTCATGCAGGTCGGTTTTATGCGCCGGAAGCAAGCTGGGCGGGATGACTCTTTTGTCCTTCGAGAACATATACTCTTTCAGGACGCCCAGCATTGTGGTGCCTTCAGACAAGGGTGTTGTCGGACTAAGATTTTGGAACTGGCCGTTTTTAAAATTCGGTGAGTTTTCAATGAGTGTGCGCCTTTCTCCCTTTGCGATACTGCCAAATTGTGGTTGGTTGAGAAAAAAACAGGTATAGAGAACAATACCAAGGATAAGGATTAATACAATAAGTATAGCAAGCATGATTATCGCCGGTTTCTTATTAAGTAAGCAAAATTAAGCGGAATAAAAATAAAATTGAGTGGCAGCAATAAATCAGGTAACCATTTTGGTAGCGGAGGATGTCCAGGGATTCCATCTCATGGCTTTCAGCGAACATTCAAGTTCCTTGATCTGCAAGTATATCTTCCTGACGTTCGCAAAGGTTTCGCCGTTACGGATACCCTGGTCGAATTTGTTTTTTAGCTCATTCAGCCGGATTGACACAGAGGTGACATCATTGTCAATATTAATCGCCATACTAAATTTTTAAAAGTAACGAAACAGGATAATGGATGGAACAGTAGTAGTACCTGCTGGTTGGGCAAATCGCGTTGGTAAATACAAGTAGCATGCCACATACAATAACAGGAATCCGCACAATGTTTATCTTGTAATATGAAGAAATTATTAACCTGCCTGGCGGGCATCGTTTTTCTGGCTCAGTCATCTCCTGCGCAAAACGATCCGCAATTCCGTGCAGTGGCTTTTTTTACCGCAAAGAACGACGTTGCGCACATCACCTATGTACATGAGGCGAACAAGTGGTTCGCAAAAATGGCGCAACAATATCATTTCAACTATGACTCTACGAACGACTGGAACAACATGAACAGTTCGTTCCTGTCAAAATATGATGTGGTACTGTTTTTGGACACGCGCCCCGATTCGGCCGAGCAGCGCGCGGCATTCAGGCGGTACATGGAAGAGGGTGGCGCCTGGATGGGTTTTCATTTTGCCGGGTTTGCACTTACACCTTCGGCGTACCCGCAAAACTGGAACTGGTATCACAATGAATTTCTTGGCACCGGCCAATACAAAGGCAATACCTGGAGGCCCACGTCAGCGATTCTGAGCGTGGAAGACCGCCGGCATCCCGTAACAAAGGGACTTCCCAAAACCTTTAAATCTTCGCCCAATGAATGGTACAGTTGGGAAAATGATATAACGAAGAATCCCGATATCAGGATATTGCTGAGCATAGATCCCAAAAGCTTCCCGCTGGGAACAGGTCCCAAACCGCATGAAATATGGCACCAGGGCTATTATCCGGTGGTGTGGACGAATAGAAATTACCGTATGGTATATGTGAACATGGGACACAACGACATCGATTATGAGCATAAGACGAATGAACAGTTGTCGAGCACATTTGGCAACCCCCAACAGGACAGGATGATCATGAATGCGTTGTTGTGGCTGGGGAGGGGGAGTAGGGAGTAGGGAGTAGGGAGTAGGGAGTAGGGAGTAGGGAGTAGGGAGT
>CBIGXK010000165.1:0-8310 GCA_966193805.1 uncultured bacterium
GCACAACAATAACACGATCGTCGCTGCATCGGCAATCGATCTCCTCCTCGACGATAACCGGTCACTGTCTTTTAAGAACGCCATTAAATCGCACAGCGTAAAAAAGATCAACGAAACGATCATCTCGCCGGTACCTGAAAAAAGAAAAACGATTCCCGACATTTACAACCTGCTGTCGATAACGTTCCGGCAACCCTACAGCGTTGAGTTTCGCGCCTACGACGATGGCGTTGCCTACCGCATCATAACAAAGTTCAAAGATTCGATCATCGTCAAAAATGAAGTGGCAGCATTCGCGTTTCCGGGCAGGCCCTCGGCTTATTTCGGAGAAGTGCAGAAACGCGATAACGTCGACATCTTTCACACAAGCTTTGAAGAACCCTATCTTTTTAAGAGCCTGGACAGTTTTCCCTCTACCTCGATCGCCTTTTCACCGGTTCTTGTCATACCCGAATCAAATCCAAAAATTGCCATTACCGAATCGGATCTCGACGACTATCCCGGCATGTTCCTCGCAGGCACGGACTCTTTTAAGCTGAGAGGCAGGTTCGCCGGATACCCGGCCGAAGAAACAGTAGCCGCAGGATTATACTCACAAAAAATTGTGACCACCCGCGCCGACTACATTGCGAAAACGAAAGGCAGCAGACCCTTCCCCTGGCGCGTACTGATCATCGCAGAAGAAGATAAAGAACTTCCTTCCAACGACATCGTTTACCGCCTTGCTGCTCCATCAAAACTCACAGATGTTTCGTGGATCAAGCCGGGGAATATCACAGATGAATGGATCATTGATCTCAATCTTTTCAACATTCCCTTCAAAGCCGGCCGCAATACAGCCTCCTACAAATATTACATTGATTTTGCCAGCCGTTTCGGCATCGACAGGATCATGATGGATGCCGGCTGGAGCGATAACAACGACCTGATGAAAGTTGTTCCCGAGATCAACATGGATACCCTCGCGGCCTATGCAAAAGCGAAAGGGGTAAAAATAGCCATGTGGACCCTGGCCATGACGCTCGACAGGCAGCTCGAAGAAGCTTTGGACCAGTTCAATAAATGGGGAGTTGACTTTATTATGACCGACTTCATTGACCGCGACGACCAGAAAGTGGTCAACCTGCATAAGCGTATCACCGAAGCCTGCGCCGCACATAAAATTGCGATCATGTTCCACGGGACATACCCACCGAAAGGCTTTAACCGCACGTATCCGAATGCCGTTACGCGCGAAGGGGTGCTGGGTTCGGAATACAATATCTGGAGCGAAAAAGTTTCGCCGGAACATGACGTACTCCTGGCATTTACCCGCATGCTCGCCGGTTCAATGGATTATGAACCCGGCTTGCTCAATAATGCCAGCAAAGGTAATTTCAGGCCGATCGCCAGCCGCGTGATGAGCCCGGGAACACGCGCACATCAATTGGCCATGATCGTTGTGTACGACAGCCCCATACAATTTTTTTCGGGAAATCCTTCACAGGCACTGCTCGAACCAGAATACATGGATCTGCTCGGACATGCTCCTACCACATGGGACGAGACGAAAATACTTGATGCAAAGGTGGGCGAGTATATTGTTACGGCGCGAAAAAACAATTCGAACTGGTACATCGGCGGCATGACCGACTGGACACCGAGGGATCTCAATATAACATTTGACTTCCTGGAAGAGGGCACCTACACGGCAAAAATTTGCAAAGACGGCATTAATGCCGACCATTACGCCGCGGATTATGTGCTCGACAGCCTTACAATTAAAAAGAACGATACGCTTGCCATTCACCTTGCGCCCGGTGGTGGATTTTTTATTCAATTGGAAAAGCAATAGCTTTCATAAACAAACTCCGGAATTTCAGCAAAATAAATACTATGATCTTGAACGACAGGTTTAAAGGCAAGGTGGCCATCGTTACCGGTGCGGCAGACGGCATCGGCAAAGGAGTTGCACAGCGACTCGGAAAAGAAGGTGCCACACTGGCCCTTTTCGACATCAACGAATCTTTGTTAAAAAAGACGGCGGAAGAATTTTCAAAACTCGGCATCCAGGCGAAGCCGTTCACAGCGGATGTTGGCAACGCGGAACAACTCTCAGCCGCTGTGAGTGCTGTTGAAAACGAATTCAAATCCATTGACATTCTCGTGAACGCAGCAGGCATCGTGGGACCTACCAGCACGATGATCACCGAATATTCGATTGAAGATTTCGACAGGGTGTACCAGGTAAACCTCAGGGGAACGTTTCTGATTACGAAATTTACTTTGCAGGTAATGAAGAAGACGGGTAAGGGTCGCATTCTGCTGATCGCCTCCATTGCGGGCAAAGAAGGCAACCCGGGTATGGTGGGTTATTCAACTACCAAAGCAGGCGTAATAGGATTGATAAAAGGTGTGGGAAAAGAATTTGCAACTACACAAATCACCGTCAATGGACTTGCACCCGCTGTAATTAAAACGCCAATGAATGATAACACATCTGCCGAACAATTAAAATATATGACAGCGAAAATACCTATGCAACGGCTGGGAACGGTAGAAGAAGTGGCTGCCATGTCGTGTTTTATCGTGTCGGATGAAAATAGTTTCTCGACGGGATTCGTCTATGACATTTCCGGCGGACGCGCCACCTACTAACCATTCGCCATGCATAAAACGAAGCTTGGATGAAGCACCAGTGGAAACCTTTACTTCTTGTAGCCTGCGTATTTCTGTTCACCGGCGCCCTGATATGCATGAACGACATCCTGCTTCCTTCGTTAAAAGATCTGTTCCGCCTCTCCTACCTTCAGGCCACTTTTATACAACAGTCGTTTTACCTCGTGTATCTCATCTTCCCCATTCCAATCGCTTATTACATTTCGCGTTTCGGTTATAAAGTCAGCGTGATAACAGCGCTCACCGTTTGCAGTTGCGGCTGTATGCTTTTTATCCCGGCGTACTATGCCACCTCCTACCCACTGGCGCTTGCTGCGATCTTCATCGTTTCCATCGGCGTTACAATGGTGAACGTTTCTGCCAATCCCCTTGCGGCTTTGCTGGGTGATCCATCGGGTTCGCATGTGAGGGTAAACATCGTTCAACTGTTCAGCCGCATCGGTTATTCGTTTACGCCTGTTATCGGCACAACTCTCATTTATGGCAATGGCGGAGCCATTTCGTTTCACCTTCCATATCTCGCCATCGGAATTGGAACGTTTCTCTTCGTTATCCTCCTGTTTTTTTCATCCCTGCCTTCTTTCAAGCCGGAAGCGCTAAAAGATTTTTCCCTGTTGTCCATCATCAAAGGTTCCAGGAAGTATCCGCAATTATTTTGGGGAGCGATTATCATGTTTTTTTACATGGGCGCAGAGGCTGGCACTGCCGGTTTCTTCATCAATTACCTGCGTGACGACTCCATTGCCGGCTTCACTGCAGGACAGGCGGCGCAGTTTCTCACTTATTATTACATCGCATCAACCATATTTTGCATTGCCGGCATTTACCTGTTGCAGTTTGTTTCCCCGGGTAAACTTCTCGCTATGTTTGGCTCGGTGATGATCGTACTTTATTTATTAGCAGCGCTTACCCTCTCTTCGTGGAATCCCTATTATCTTATCGGGCTGGGCGCCTTCATCTCTGTGCTTTTTCCCTGCATATTCAGCCTCGGAATCGAAGGTGCGGGCACATTTACGGAAAAAGGATCGGCGCTCATCAATATTGCGGTTGTCGGAGGCGCCGTATTTCCACCGCTGCAGGGCATGCTTGCCGACAGCAAAGGCGTGCAGTTTTCCTATCTCATCCCCTGCCTGTGCGTGACGGCGATAGTGGTGTACGGCATATTCTGCCACAACAGGTCGGTGGCAGCGAAAGCCGCTTTGCAACATAAGATCGCCACAGGAATGAATAAAATATCCCGGTCATGACAGTTAAGCAATCGAATCGGAATGGCGTGGAAGTTTTCACGCTCGAGAATAATCATCTCGCTGTTGAGATCGCCCCTTGGATAGGTGGCAGAATCACAAGCATATACAATAAGTTATTAAGCAAGGAATTCCTGTGGAAGAACAAGGATTTGCCTTTGAAACAAAACCGGGAAGGCGATGAATATGATCCGAATTTTTGGGGAGGGATAGATGAACTTATCCCTAACGACATTCCTGAGAAAATTGATTCAGTCGCCTATCCCGATCATGGTGAGTTATGGACAACCGCTCTTCAATCAACAGTTTTGAATAAGAAAGTTACCGTTTCCGGAAAATTAAAATTGAGCGAACTGTATTATGAAAAGACCGTTTACCTTGATGAAAAATTGCCGGTGATCCACAACAGCTATAGAATTAAGAATGAATCGGGAGCGAAACGGCATTTCCTGTGGAAACTGCACGCGGCGCTGAATATCCGGCCGGGAGATAAAATAATTACAGATGCACGAAAAGCGAGGATCGTTGATCCGGCTTATTCGAGATTTCAGAATATAGAAGAGTTCCGTTGGCCGCAAATAGAAGACACAGATGCGTCCCTTATCCCGACGAACGATAACACGATGGATTTTTTTTATTTGTACGACATCACCGAACCGGAGATGAAACTGGAAGGGGTCGATGGTTCTTTATTCAGCTACAAGTATGATAAAAAAATATTTCCTTATCAATGGTACTTTGCATCGTACGGAGGTTTTTTGAACCATTACACGGCCGTACTGGAACCCTGCAGCAGCATGCCGCTGAGTGTAACCGAAGCCATTCGTGCGGGTCAATGCAGCGTTTTGGAACCGGGCGAAGAAATCAACACTACCGTACACATTTATGCAGGAGAAAAGTAATCAATCAATGAACAGAAAAAAGGTTTTTATCACCGGCGCCGCCTCAGGTATCGGCAAAGCCGCGGCCCTTCGTTTCGCCAGCGAGGGCTATGATGTTTGCTTAAATGATATTCAAGCTGAGAAGCTATCCGCACTTGTTGCTGAACTTGCGTCCGGCAATCATTTGGCGCTTGCAGGAAGTTATGCCGACCCGGATGTAATCGCCGAAGGTGAACGCATGATGCGCGAAAAATGGGGCCGCCTCGATGCGCTGGTGAATTGCGCAGGTGTGTTTGAAAAAACGGAGCCGTTTGAAATGAACATTTCCAAATGGCGGATTGTTTTTGATACTATGGTCAACGGTTGCTTTTTAGTGTCGCAAATGGCGGTGAAACTGATGAGTGAAGGAGGCAGGATCGTGCACATCACCTCCATACACGGCACAAGGGCCGAAAAATTTGCCAGCAGCTATGCCATGGCAAAGGCGGCCATCAACCAATATTGCCGGTCCGCCGCACTCGAGCTTGCCCCCAAAGGGATTTTAGTGAACGCCATCGCGCCGGGATTTGTCAACACGGCAATGTCGGTTGTTGATGGTGAAAACGAGTTGGAAGGTCAATGGTTCAAAGATAATTATGTCGATTCCCATCATTTGCCCTTGCGCCGCGCCGCCGACGCCAGTGAAATTGCAGGCGTGGCCCTTTTCCTGTCAGGAAACGATGCATCATATATTACCGGCCAGGTCATCACTGTTGATGGGGGCCTTAGCATCACGTTTTAAATATTTCATTGCATGAAAATTGATTCGGTAGATTTTTTTTATTTGAGCATGCCCGAAATTATCGATATCGGCGATGGCAGCCAGGATGCGCTGCTGGTGAGAGTTCGCGCAGGCGGCTACGAGGGATGGGGTGAATGTGAAGCGTCGCCGCTTACAAGCATCGCGAGCTATGTTTGCCCGATGTCGCACAGCGCATGCAAGCCGCTTAAGTTTTCTGTCGAAGGCATGAACATCAACGATGTTGAGGACATCCACCGGATTTCTGCTGCGGTGCATGAAAATTCACTTGACCTGCTGCAGGCCAATCACACACTTTCGGGAATCGACATCGCATTATGGGACCTGCTGGGAAAGAAATTGAATGAACCCGTGTACAGATTGCTGGGTTACCGGCAGGCCTTTCCCAAGTTGCCTTATGCATCGCAGTTGTTTGGTAGCACTCCTGAAGAGACTTTCGAAAAAGCCCAAAGAACAAAGCAATCGGGATTTAGGGCAGTCAAGTTTGGCTGGGGACCGTTTGGGAAAGCCGGCGTTCAAAATGATGTGGCGCATTTGGCTGCTGCACGCGAAGGTGCGGGCGACTCCATGCATTTGATGGTCGACGCCGGCACTGCCTGGGTCGAAAATACGGCTCCGGCAAAAGAAAGGCTGGCACCATTGAAAAAGATAAACGCTTACTGGCTCGAAGAGCCGTTTGTTAACGGGGCGTTGTCTGCTTATCATGAATTGTCGGCGTCTGAACCTAAAGTTCCTCTTGCGGGTGGAGAAGGGTGCAACAACTTTGTCCAGGCTCAGGCGATGATAGCGTATTCGGGTATTTCTTTCATCCAAATAGACGCGGGTAGAATTGGAGGCATAACCGTCGCGAAAAGAGTGGCCGATCTTGCACGGGCAAAACAGAAAACTTATGTGAATCACACGTTCACGTCGCACCTTGCATTAAGCGCCTCCTTGCAGCCCTATGCCGGAGTTGAGAAACACCAGATCAGCGAATATCCGGTTGAACTGAAACCGCTCGCGGTAGAGATCAGCAAAGAAAAAATTGCCATTGATAAGGATGGGTACATTCATGTTCCTGAAAGGCCGGGCCTTGGCATTACGGTAGATACAACCGCGCTAAAAAAATATCTCGTAGACGTGGAAATAAGCGTCAACGGGGAAAAAATATATTATTCGCCGGAACTTTGATTGTTCATTTCGTTCTTCCTGCCATGACAAACTTTTTCAATATTGTAAAAGACCGGATGCAGCTTTCGGAAAATAGCCGCCAGGCGTTCCTGTCGGTAATGAAAAAAGAAGAGTACGAAAAAGGGCAGGTATTGGTCAGGCCTGGTTCAATTTGCCGGTCAATATATTTTGTTGAAAAGGGCTTAACACGAACGTTCTATGAAAAAGACGACAAAGACGTAACCGACTGGTTCAGTCCTGAAAATACCATTGCCTGTTCGATTGTTTCATTTGCTCATCAACAGCCGGACAGAAGAGGACTCGAGCTCCTCGAAGATTCCACGTTATGGATTTTGGATTATGATGACATGGAAATGCTCTGCGAACAACACCATGAGATAGAAAAATTCATGCGCATGATCACGTCGTATGGCATGCTGCTTGTTCAGGAACGGTACGACGACCTCCACTTTTCATCTGCTGCGGAGCGGTATAAAAAGCTGATGGAATACCAGCCGACACTTATACAACGGGCCCCTTTAGGTATGATTGCCTCTTACCTCGGAGTTACACAGGAAACGTTAAGCAGGATACGCTCAAAACATGCTTTTTGACAAATATCAAAAACGCGAGCCTTCATCTGTTATTACTTCGCTGTAAAATTGAACGTTATGCGACTTACAGCAATCGACCGACCCAAAGGGATAATTTTAAAACTATTTTTCTGGTTAAGTAAAAAGCAGTTTGGCAAAGTGCTTGCCGTCTTAAGAGTCATTTACGCGCGCAGCAAGCCTGTGCTTTTCGCATCCCTGAAGATATTATCTACAGATAATAAACTAACGCTTCCTAAAACGACGAGGATATTGATCCGCTATTTCACTTCTCACCTAAACGAATGCCGGTTTTGTTCGAATGCGATGCGGTACCAGGCGATGAAGGCGGGCATGGACCGTGCGCAGTTAAAGGAAGTGCTGCATTTTGAAGAAAGCGACAGGTTCAGCGACAGGGAGAAGGCTCTCCTATCGTACGTTAAAGAAGTTACCCTCACTAAAAATTCCAGCGACACGGTATTCGACCGTTTAAGGCAATATTTCTCCGACAAGGAAATTGTTGAAATCACATGGGTGAATGCTTCCGAAAATTATTTCAACCTGCTGGCAAAACCCATGGGCCTCGATTCCGACAACCTGAAAGAGAAAACACGGCAGCACGCCGCGGCTCACATGACAATTGCAAGTGAGAAAGCTTCTGTTTCCGCGTGATCTGAGGTGAGGGGGCATCTATCGATCAAGCGGCCAGCACGTATATTTTAAAACTCTTCCCCGGAAGCAACACTTCGATATCATCGTTCGTATTGACCTGATCGGATGCGTCGAACGCATTGACGAACGGCTTGCTTTGCATCAGGTCGATAATGCGATCGGGCAATACCTGTTTCGTTTTGTCGGGGTTTCTGATGACCGGTATTTTCAGTGGAAATTGCATGTCTCCGTATCCATTATTAAATATCACCAGCACCACGTTGTCGCGGATATACTTGGCAAAAGCATACACAAACCGGTCTACCCAACACGTAATC
>CBIGXK010000166.1:0-8306 GCA_966193805.1 uncultured bacterium
GAAAATGGAATTTACGGATAACAAAAAGATGAGTGCCCGGTTGATGAACAATATCAACACAAGGCAGGTACTTTCTGTAATCAGGAGGCAGGAGTATATCTCCCGAGCCGAAATAGGAAAGATACTGGGCCTCACGGCGCCAACGGTTAACAGGATATTAACCCAGTTAGCCGAAACCGGTTTTGTCGAATACCTGGGCCAGGGCAAATCGGGCGGGGGCCGTCCCCCAATGCTGATAAAATTCAATGGAAAAAATAATTATGTCATCGGGATAGACATTGGCGCCACCATGATCAGGGGTGTTCTTTCGAATCTCGACGCCGAATTCATTCTCGAGATCCAGATGTCAACCAAACTGAAATCGGGCGAGAAAGGCGTGATGGACCAGATTTTTACTTTGGTTGACCGGCTGCTGGCCCGAAAAAACTTCAATGGATCCAAAGTGCTCGGTATCGGCATCGGCGTTCCGGGTTTGATAGATCACAAGAAGGGTATCATTGACCTTTCACCTGATTTTGGATGGAAAAACATGGAGTTCAAAAGAAGACTTGCCGACAAAATAAAATTGCCGATCGTCTTTGATAACAGTACCCGCCTCATGGCCGTCGGCGAAAAAAAGTATGGCAAAGGAATGGAGCTCGACGATTATGTTGTAGTGAATGTGGGCTACGGAATTGCCGCAGGCATAGTGGCAAACGGCAAAATCCTCAGTGGTGCGAAGGGGCATGCAGGCGAATTCGGCCATATAGTTATAGACCCACACAGCGACGTGCTTTGTGAATGCGGAGGCAAAGGCCACCTTGAGGCGCTGGCATCGGGGCGGAGAATTGCCGACATGGGTAAACAGTTGCTGTCGCAGAACAAAGATCAGGATATCAAAAGAATGAGTGAAAACGACCCGCTGAACGTTTCCGCAAAAATGATAGCAACACTCGCCCGCGAGGGAAACAAAAATGCTATACGGATATTTGATGCTGCATTACAGTATCTTTCGTATGGAATTGTGAACCTGATTAACGTATTCGACCCAAAGAAGGTATTGATAGGAGGCGGCGTGGCGTCAAACGGCGACATATTTTTCGATAACCTCAATAAACTGGTGGCGAATAATATGATGGGTGCAAAAAAAATTCCTATCGAGCCCGTGTCTTTCGGAGAGAACGCTACCCTGGTGGGTGCATGTGCGTTGGTTCTTGAAGGATTACTGAACTTCGATATCTCGATTCCAAAAATTAAGGAGCAATCCACCATTGCTTCCGCGAAATAGATAAACAAGACATCACCAGCATATGGATCAGTATGTAATAGGAGTGGATTTCGGAACAGACTCGGTTCGCTCGATCATCGTGAACACTGCGAACGGACAGGAAATTGCATCGGCCGTTTTTTACTACCCACGATGGAAGCAGGGCCTCTATTGCAACGCCGCGAACCAACAGTTTCGGCAACACCCTCTTGATTATATCGAAGGACTTGAATCAACCATCGCATCTTGTATTGCAAACGCCGGGGCGAAGGTAGCCAGCGGTATCAGGGCCATTTCTGTAGATACTACCGGTTCCTCACCTGTGGCTGCCGATGAATCGGGAACCCCACTCGCGCTGCTGCCTGGTTTCGAAACCAACCCCAACGCAATGTTCGTTCTCTGGAAGGACCACACAGCAATAAGGGAGGCAGAAGAAATCAACGACAGGAACCGGCGCTCGGATGTGGATTACCTGCAATTTGTGGGCGGAACCTATTCTTCCGAATGGTATTGGGCAAAGATGCTGCACGTAATTCGTACCGACAGCCAGGTGGCCAACCTCTTCTATACATTTATAGAACATTGCGACTGGATTCCGTTCCTGCTCACAGGCGGTGTTCGTGTTTCGCAAATGAAGTGGAGCGTGTGTGCAGCCGGCCACAAAGCATTGTGGTCGGAAGAATTTGGCGGGTTTCCGCCCGATAATTTTTTTACCGGCGTCGATCCGCTTTTAAAAGGCATCGTTAACCGGTTGCCCAAAAAAACCTATACTTCCGACCAGGCTGCAGGCATCATCAGTGAAGAGTGGGCCGACAGGATGGGCCTGCCTGCAGATACAGTGATTGGCGTAGGCGCTTTCGATGCCCACATGGGCGCCGTTGGGGGCCAAATACAACCCTATTTTCTCAGCAAGGTGATGGGCACATCTACGTGCGACATGCTTGTTGCCCCGCTGGCAGACCTGCAGGGCGTAAAAATAAAAGGCATTTGCGGTCAGGTGAACGGGTCGATCATCCCGGGAATGATTGGTTTGGAGGCAGGACAATCGGCTTTCGGCGACGTGTACGCGTGGTTCAGGAACCTGCTCATGTGGCCCATGGATAATATTTTGAAGGAAGAAGAAGGCATTGACGCAGCAACCAAAAGTAAGCTGCGGGATATTTTTGAAAAGAAGATCATCCCTGAGCTGAGCAGGCTGGCCGAACTGGAGCCGGTGGAAGAAGACACCGAACTCGCGCTCGACTGGCTCAACGGGCGCCGCACTCCCGATGCGAACCAACTCGTAAAAGGAGCGATCATGGGCCTTAACCTGGGTTCGGATGCACCGCGCATTTTTCGTGCGCTTGCCGAAGCCACCTGCTTTGGCGCCAAAAAGATTGTCGACCGGTTCAGGGAAGAGGGCATTCCCGTTAAAGGTCTGATTGGCATTGGGGGTGTGGCCCGGAAGTCACCGTTTATCATGCAAATGATGGCCGATGTGATGGACATGCCGATCGAAGTTCACCGGTCCGAACAGACGTGCGCCGCAGGCGCGGCCATGTTCGCGGCCACCGCTGCCGGCATCTATCCATCTGTTGAAAAGGCAATGGAAAAAATGGGCCGCGGCTTCGACCTTCGATATGACCCTTCTCCCGAAAAAGTAAAAATATATGCCCGACGTTTGGAGAGGTACAACCGGCTCGGCGAGTTTGCTGTAAAGGAGCTGAATGATTTGCGGCGCGCCCCGCAACCCGCTTAGGAAAGTTTGAGAGAGGCTAAAACTTTGTCGAGAACTGCTTTATCATCGGCAAGAATAAACAATACATCGCCCGGCTCGATCTGCGTTGAGCCGATCGGCTGAATGTAATACTCACTTCGCTTAATGGCCATAATATGCACCGAATAAGGAATGTTCAGTTGTACGATGCGCTTCCCAACGGCGGGTGACGTGGCAGGCACCGCAATCTCTTTCATTTCGGATCGCGCTTTATCGGGCATATCGATATTCATCGTGTCCCTTTTTTTCACATTGGGCGGCAGTGCAACGTGCAAAAACTTTGCGACATAGGCCAGTGTGGTTCCCTGCAGCAGCACGGAGGTTACAGAAATGAAAAACACCAGGTTGAAAATAACATCAGACTTTTCAATACCGGCGATCATGGGATAAGTGGCGAAAACGATCGGGACAGCGCCTCTTAATCCCACCCATGAAATAAAAAGTTTACTGCGAAGATTGGTTTTGAAGAAAACGAAGCTGGCGAATACGCCCAATGGCCTGGCCACAAAAATGAGGAAGGCCGAGATGAGCAGGCCGGTACCGGCCACTGCCCATACCTGTGAGGGGAAGGCAAGAAGGCCGAGCGTAAGGAACAGGATAATCTGCATGAGCCAGGCCTGCCCTTCGAAAAATCTGATAAGGCTGCGTCGGTGAATGAAGCTGCTGCTGCCAAGGATGAGTGCAGCAAGGTAAACCGCCAGGAAGCCGTTGCCGCCAATGAAATGAGTTAGCGAGTAGGTAAGCAGCGAAAGCGCTACCAGCAAAACCGCGTACAACCCATCGTGATCGAGTTTTATTCTGTTGATGGTCCACATGCTGCCCTTTCCCATAACCAGCCCCATTAGCCCGCCAATAAAAAACTCCTTGAAGAACAGAGGCACGAATTCGCCCATGCTGAACTCGCCCTTGTCTATCATCATGGTAAATATTATCGTTAGGAAATAGGCCATGGGATCGTTGCTGCCGCTCTCCAGTTCCAGTACCGGGCGCAGTGCGCCCTTGAGTGCTATGGACTTGCTTCTCAGTATGGAAAAAACAGCCGCCGCATCGGTAGACGACACGATTGAGCCGAGCAGCAGGCCCTCCATCAAGGTAAACCCAAGAAAATAATGGACGAACATCCCCACCGTTGCGGCCGTAACGAACACACCTATGGTGGACAGGGCCACGCCGCGCCACAGGATTGGCCGTATGCTCTGCCAGTTGGTGTCAAGACCGCCGGAAAACAGGATGAACGTTAGTGCAATAATGCCGATGATCTGCGCAATATGCGCGTTGTTAAAGTAAATACCGCCAATACCCTCCGAGCCTGCAAGTATGCCCACCAGCAAAAAGAATATCAGCGTTGGCACGCCGAAGCTGGCAGACGTTTTGCCGGCAAGAATGCTGATGAGCAATAGCACGGAAGCCACTAAAAGAAGATGTTCGACGGGTATATTCATTCATTGCAAATTTAAGTGGTGACACGTGCAGGTTGTTTCAATTAATAATTATATTTAGCACCTGAAGAGATAAGGAACGCCTGCCTCGCATTGAAGCACAAAATGAAATATATCAAAGGCCTTGTACGGCAATTTATACGGCTCGTTAACGATCCAAAGCAAACTTATTTTCCGGAAGCAAAGCAAAAAGGCAAGGTTGCCATCTGGGTCGATAACCTTGTTTGGGTGATGCGCCACAAAGAGATTAACCGCTTTTATTATGCGTATGGCCTCGACAGAAAGAATACCGACGTTGGCCGGGAAATCCTGTCGTATCGCGACTTCCGGAGTATTCGCGATAAACGCAACCTGCGGTTGAAGGGCATGAATTTTAACTATGCCAGCCTGATGCGCGACAAATTCGTGTTCGGGCAACTGATGTCGAGCCTCAATTTTCCCACTCCCGCCAATATAGCCTTGCTCGACAACAAAGAATTTACCTGGCTGGATACGATGAAAACCGTTTCACTCGATTCGCTGGTTACCGAGAAGATAAGCATTAATGGCTTTTGCAAAAAGCTCACAGGTATTAAAGGAGAAGGTGCGTTCCCGTTACAGATAGACGCCGGTAAGGTTTTCAGTGACGGAAGAGAAATTTCGCTCGGGGAGTTGAGAGCGAAAATGAGCGGCATCTACCTTTTGCAGGAGCTGGTTGCACAGCATGCCGACCTTGCCCGGCTCCATCCCGAATCGGTAAACACACTGCGCATCCTCACCTTTAACAATGATGGCAACATTGAATTATTCAGCGCGTCGCTGCGGGTGGGCACCCAACACAGGAGCGTTGACAATTGGGGCGCCGGCGGTATTGCGATAGGCATCGATCTCGATTCGGGCACTTTGCGCGAATACGGCGTTTACAAGCCGGGATTCGGCGGCCGTGTAAAGAAGCATCCCGACACGGGCATAACTTTTCTCGGCTATCCCATGCCGTATTTTAAAGAATGTATAGACCTGGCCTGCCGCCTGCACCGCTATTTCTATGGTATTCATTCGATTGGATGGGACGTTGCCGTAACGCCCAATGGACCCGTTTTCATCGAGGCGAACGAAGACTGGGACGGCAGCTTTGCCATGTCGCTGGAAGATAACTTCAAAAGCAGGTTCCTGAAAATGTACGAAAAGGCATAAACACAATTCTTCTCAAATCCTTTCCCATGCCGGATTATTTACATACATTAGAATTCTGCATCAACCCCTTAAGAATGTTTGTTGAATAGTTGCTGTGGTGTTTGCAAACTCCAATATTCTGCGACCAATTATTCACTGTTTACCAAACATAACCCCCGATGAAGCCCGAGAAAAAAATCTACGCCGTTACGCAGAAGTTAATCTATCCCGGCAGTTTATTAATGCAGTTTTTGAAACTGGTGACTAATTCCCAACAGAGTTATTTTCCGAAAACCGAGCGGAAAAGTAAATGGTCCATATGGCTCGAAAATATGTTGTGGGTGGCCCGGCACAAAGAAATTAACCGGTACTATTACATTTACGGCCTCGACAGAAAGGGAAACTTTACACAAACGGAAAAACTGGGCTATCGCAGGTTTCGCCGCTTGCGCGACACCCACAACCTGCGGCCAAAGGGCATCAACTTCAATTATGCGTGCCTGTTACGAGACAAGTTTGTATTCGGACAGTTGCTCGCAAGTCTTCAATTTCCCACACCGAAAAATATCGGTCTTATCGACAATGGGGAACTTACCTGGCTCGACGGGATGAGAAAGGTTCCGCTGTCAGCGATTGCAGATGATCCTGACCTGGAGATCGACGGCTTTTGTAAAAAGCTTGCGGGCCTGAAGGGCGAAGGGGCGTTTCGCCTGCGCATTGCCGGAGGCAAAATATACAGCGGCGGCGAAGAGCTGTCGGTGCAGCAATTGCAAAAGAAGATAACCGGCCAGCACCTTTGGCAGCAACGTGTGGTGCAGCATCCCGACATGAGCAGGCTGAACGCCAGCTCGGTAAACACCATGCGCATACTCACGTTCAACATCAACGGCAGGGTTGAATTGTTCAGCGCCGCTTTAAGGATAGGCGGCAACAACAGGAGCGTTGACAATTGGAACGCCGGTGGTATAGCGGTGCCCATCGATGTTCAAACGGGCACACTTAGGAAAGAAGGGTTTACCAAGCCCGGCTATGGCGGCCGTTGCGGGGAACATCCGGAAACCGGCATAACTTTTCTCGGCTACCAGCTTCCGTTTTTTAAAGAGAGCGTTGAACTGGTTTGCCGGCTTCACCGGTATTTATACGGCATCCATTCCATTGGATGGGATGTGGCCATAACACCGGATGGTCCCATTCTCATTGAAGCTAATGAAGACTGGGACGGCAGCTTTACCATGAGCACGGAACCGAATTTTAAAACGCGGTTCCTGCGTATGTATCAATAGCCGTTATTTTTTCTGCAAAAGCGTAAGCAGTTTCCGGTCCAGCTTTTGGCCGTGCCAGTCTTCGTAAGCCACATCATCGCGATTAGAATTCATCACGCCGAAATCTCCTGAGAATTCCCACAGCGCGAAACCGATGCCGTTGGAACGAAGGATATCCAGCACATCGCTGAACCAGGCGAGGAAAACATTGTGCGGTGTTTTTCGCCAGCAGCCGCATTCTCCGCAGTGTACGCCTACGCCGCTGTTCTTCAGGTCGATCCATGGCTTATAAAATTTCTCCAGCATTTCGCGGCTCAGGTATTTATCGCCCACTTGCCCGGGCCATTTTGGATCGGGCACATTGGCCGTATCCTTCATTGCCCATGGCGCCTTGTAATGTGAAATGATGCCGGGGAAATAGCCGCGGCAGCTTTGTGCGATGTTCAGGTCTTTTATTTCGGGTATCACATCGCTGCCCACGTTGTTGCCGTCTGCGATCACCAGGTGATTCGGGTTTTCTTTGCGGATAGCCTCAGCGGCGGCCTTGGCGACTTTGCGATAAACATCGCCGGGCACCGGGCTCCTTTTCGAATGTTGGTCGTTCATGTCTTCGCGGTCGCTGGGCTCGTTAACGAGGTCGAAGCTTATTTTTTTAGGAGATGTGTTCTTGTAGCGTTTTGCCCACATGTTCCAGTGAAAATAGAATGCTTTCTGCGCTGCTTCGTCGCGCCACAGGTTGAAAGGTTCATGGAACCCCGCGTTCACGCAGTAGCCTGGTGCACGGTGCAGGTTGATGCTTGCATGTATGCCGTATTTATGTGCAAGTGCAATCAGGCTGTCTATTTTTTCAACGGCCTGCTCATCGATGTTATAGGTTTCCTCCGGCGTTATGTCGCGCGTTCTGTCGATTTTCAGGTAAGAGGGATAAGCAATCGGTATCCTCACAAAGTCGAAACCCCAGTCGCGCATCCAGCGGAACTGGTCCTCGGTGGTGGAGGGACGGGCGTGGGCAGGATTCGGATTAAAGAAGTCGGTGAGGTTGAAGCCTCGCCACTGAGGCAGTTTATTTTTTACGGGCGCTTTGAATGCAGCGAGTGCATCGGGTGCATTTAATCCGAGTGCGGTAACAGCGAGTCCGGTGTTGCGGAGAAAAGATCTTCTTTCCATAATGGCAATTCTATTTAGTTCGGTTATTAAAGTTTACTCACTTCTGCTTTAAGAAAAACCGGTGCGGTGCCGGGCCCTGCGCCATCTTTATCGGAGTAGCGTCTCACCAGCTCCATGATATCATCTATCGCTTTTTTGTTTGGCTTTGTGGGATCACTGGCTTCGCGCCATTGAGAGATGACATCCTCTCCGAAAACGCCGCCGAACGTGGTGAATACGTCAAAAATCGCGTCCACTTTTCGGCCATCGTTAAAAATGATGAACACCTCGTTGGGTTTTAAAGG
>CBIGXK010000167.1:0-8188 GCA_966193805.1 uncultured bacterium
AAGAAATTCTGCCCGCTACGCATTTTACCATCAATGAAAAGAAACTAAAGATCTATGATGAATATTTCCCGTTCGCCTTCAGTGCAAACAAGGGAACGGCTTCGGCAGTGGCAATAGCGCTTGCAGAAAAAGGGGTACCCTGGTTCAGGGACGTTAAGGAATTACTGAGAGGAAGCGACGACAGTGCCTCGGTAGATACGATGCAGGTGATAAAGAACAGGGCGAAATTTGCAGCAAATAAAGGCGCAACGGCCCTCGTAGTGTACAACAGCGGTGGCCCGGATATTCAGTTCAACAAGTATGACCGTTCCGATCCTATAGGCATACCCGTGATCTATGTTACGCGCAAAGCGTTTTCCAAATATTTTACCGACGAGTCGGCGATCGTGGATGTTTCGCTCAATGTGGCGATGAAAGACAAAATACTGTCGGGCGTCAACGTTATTGGCTTTGAAGATAATCGCGCCGACAGTACAACGTTCATCAACACTTACATCGGCAGCGACACTGCCGTTGCCGCGCTCATGGAACTGGCTCGCCTGTTAAAATCGCAGAAGCGCCCGGGTCAGAATTATCTTTTCGTTGCTTATTCGGGGCAGAAAGACGGCAAAGCAGGAATTGATTTTCTTAATGAACATCCATCGCAGCGTTTTCGAAAAGTTAGCGATTCATTAAAATTGGATACGGTGCGGGTTGCCGGTGAAAAACCAAAAGAATTACTTTTGGTGAAGAACAGCCTCGAAATCCTTAAGAACAATTAACCCTCTTTCATTGGATGAAGCTAAAACTGGATCTTGATGAACTTGCTGAAGAATTCTTTCGCGAGAGCCGGCTTGTGGGCATTGTGGCGCCCATCAAAGATTACCAGTTGTGCTGGCGGCTGAACCAGCTACTGACAATAGATTTCCGCAACAACAACGACATCGAAATACAATTAAAACGCAAGAAGAGGGACTACTACTTCGCCGTGTTCCAGTACTGCGAACCTAATAATGCCCTGGTACATTATCTCTACAACAACCAGTTTGACGGAGAATACCTGTTGCCTGAATTCAGGCATCTGGATTTCTTATACCTGCTCAAGGGCGATATCCTTGCAGATGGCTACGTATCGCAATTAATGGATACGATCAGGAAAATCAACGGCGTTCAACTGGTGATGGAGCTGGCGCATGACAAGATCAGGAACAAGGGCCACATGATATTTTAGATCAATGTGGCGTTGACATGGCATCATTATTCCGGATGACCGAGTCGCCGCCGGCATTGGCCGAATCGCTCACCGCATCCGTTGCCCTTTCTCCTTCGGTATTCGGCCCGCTGTTCAGTACGGGTTCATCTACCTGGTCGCCGCCTTCATTTTTGGATGAGTTGTCGCCGCACGCCGTGAAAAATACCAGCGTGGCCGCCGACAAAAAAATGGCAATCTTTTTCATAAAGCGCTTTTAGGGGAAAAAGTAAAAAAATTGTGCCTTCGGTTACCCGTTCATGCTGGCAAGAAATTCCTGGTTATCTTTCGTACCACGCATCCTCTTCAGCAGTTCATTCATCGCTTCTTCCGTATTCATGTCGCTGAGATAAACGCGCAGCAGGTTAATGCGTTGAAGGATGTCTTTTTCGAGCAGCAGGTCATCACGGCGTGTTGACGATGCCACGATATCGATGGCGGGGAACACGCGCTTATTGGCAAGGCGCCTGTCGAGAACAAGTTCCATGTTACCGGTACCCTTAAATTCTTCGAAGATCACTTCGTCCATTTTTGAACCCGTTTCAATCAGCGCAGTTGCCAGTATGGTAAGCGACCCGCCGTTTTCAATTTTACGGGCAGCGCCAAAGAATTGTTTCGGCTTTTGCATGGCGTTGGCCTCAACACCACCCGACAGCACCTTTCCTGATGCAGGCGCCACGGTATTGTGGGCGCGCGCCAGGCGGGTGATAGAATCGAGAAGGATCACCACGTCGTGTCCGCATTCAACAAGCCGCTTGGCTTTTTGAAGGGCAATGGCAGAAACCTTCACGTGCTTTTCGGCGGGCTCATCGAATGTTGATGCGATCACTTCGGCCCTTACGCTTCTTTCCATGTCGGTTACTTCTTCCGGGCGTTCATCGATCAGCACCACCATGAGGTAACATTCGGGATGGTTGGCGGCGATGGCGTTGGCCACTTCTTTGAGCAGCACGGTTTTACCTACTTTGGGCTGTGCCACGATCAATCCGCGCTGGCCTTTTCCGATGGGCGTAAACAGGTCCATGATCCTCGTGCTGTAGCCATTTGCCGTTGTAAACAGGTTCAGTTTTTCGAACGGAAACAGCGGCGTGAGGTAATCGAATGGAACGCGGTCGCGAACCTCTTCGGGACTCTTGCTATTGATATGCTCCACCTTGAGGAGGGCGAAATATTTTTCCCCTTCTTTTGGAGGACGAACGGCGCCATAAACGGTATCGCCCGTTTTGAGGCCGAATAATTTTATCTGTGAAGGAGAAACGTACACATCGTCGGGCGAGCTCAGGTAGTTGTAGTCGCTGCTCCTGAGGAAGCCGTAACCATCGGGCATCATTTCGAGAACGCCTTCACCCAGGATTACGCCATCGAACTCTATGTTGAAAGCAGGCTCGCGGCGCTGCGGGAACGTGCGGCTGGGCTGGTCGAGCGCCTGGGCCGGCTGGCCGTTTTGCTGCGGCGCCTGGGTCGGTTCATCCAGCACTTCATCTTTCAACACTTCCTCGTCTGATGCATCGTCGATGTTAGTGTCTTCGTCGCCGGGGGTCGCAGCTTTTTATATATGACGGGGCGTAAAGCTCATTTCACGCTGCTGCTGTTCTTCGCCGTCGGACTTTCTTTTGCCTTTGGCGCGGCTCTGACCTGCTGCTGCGGGTTGTGCTTTTTCTGCCGGCTTTTCCTGTACCCTTTTTCTTGGAGCCTCTTTTTTGACTTCCCTGGGTGTGTCGCCACTTTCCACTACTGCCTCTTCGGTCGAATTAGCCGTTGTTGCCTTAACAATTCTTTTCCTTTTGCCCTTTTCTTCTGCAGGTGCATTTTTCGAATCGCTTGCTGAAACAGCCTGTTTATCAAGAACCTTATAGATGAGGTCCTGCTTGTTTAGTTTTTTCGCATTCGGGATTTTGAGCTGCTCCGCAATATCAAGCAGTTCGGGAACGAGCATGTCGTTCAATTGGAGAATATCGTACATAAAAATACTTGAGAGTTTACCACTTGTTCAAAAAAGCGAACTTGGTTTGTGAAATCTTTTGAATGAGTTATTGTTGAGTGGAACGCTAAAAACTGACGAGTTAAGAGAGTGCTTGGGTGACTAATCAGCTCAATTCCGTCACAATAATACATTTAAATATTTTCCGGAGCAAAATTTTTTTAACCGCGATGCGTGGTCAGGCGCTCGTTTTCATAGAAGGGCAGCACGTTTGCAACATCGGGCGTGAGGCAGTAACACCGATCTGTCTGCGGCCCAAACCCGGTAAGTCGCTGGTACTGCGTGGCGTTTTTTCGTTTAAGAAAATCATAAAAATCGGGCTGTGCGCTTTCATACAGTGATTCCGCAATGCCCGATGCATCGCAGTTGATTGAGAAATGTTGCCTGACCCTGTGGATAACTGCCCCGGCAAAAAGCGTATCCTCGATATTTACCCTGTCCTTCCAGGCAGAGCAGGCGAGCAGCACGGGTTGTTGCCGGCTCACGAGGTAATCACACACCGCACTAAGATTTGGGAACGACCCGGTAATGATGTGACCGGCACCCCTGGCCAGTGCCATGTGGAGCAGCCTGGTTCCGTTAGTGGTGGTGAGCACGAGCGTTTTGCCTTTCACAAATTCCGCCGGATATTCAAACGGTGAATTGCCGTATTGCAGACCCTCCGCAATGCGGCCGTCCCTTTCGCCGGCAGTTATGCCCCTGAGCGATTTGCCCAGGCTGACGCATTTTGCAATGTCATCAACGGGCACCACCGACGCAGCGCCATTGAACAATGCCGTGGCGATGGTGGAGGTGGCGCGGAGCACATCTATCACTACCACAATAGCATCCTTTACTTCATAAAGGTTTAGCAGTGCCGGCGACAAGACTGTATGGAGAGAAGGTTTTGAATTTGTCATTGCATCATAATCTTTCACGATAAAACTGCCCGCCATTTCTCGGATTCAGCATAAGTGCGAACCATCTCATTTCTTCTTCCCAGCAGTTCTTCCAGGTATTTTTTCAAATAAAATTTACCGAACAATTTTCCCAGCATGTCCCGGGTGGAACCGAAATCCACAAGGTCGATAACGATGGTGCCGTTTTCTATCGATTTGAAATGATGTTCGTGCCGGTAAATGTCCAGGTCGCCCTTTACCTGCTCTTCGGTGAACGATAAAGGGCGCTGCATATCCATCACGCGGATGATGGACATTCGCGATTTGCCGGCGAGCTTTGAAACAATCGAAACCGTTTCTCCTTTCGCCAGCAGGTTGGATGCCGCCCCGGAACTAAATCCTTCTTTCCGATTCTGAAAAATAAGCTTGTACAATGTAAGGTTCCTTGAGAGATCGAACACCCGCTCAACAGGTGCAGCGATAAATGTTGTGAGATGGATCCTTGGCATTCCTTACTATTTATTGAAAGGGTAACTTAACAACCTTCGCCCTTAGCAGTTTGTCCCTGATGCCAATGTAAACATCGGTATCAATATTTGCATGAGCGGTGTCAATATATCCCATTCCTATCGCTTTGCCAAGACTTGGCGATTGCGTTCCTGAAGTTACCTTTCCAATGACGGCTCCATTAGCGTCTTTAATCGGGTAGTCGTGGCGCGGAATTCCTTTGTCTGTCATCTCAAAGCCGGCGAGCCTCCTCGGGGTGCCTTCAGCCTTTTGTTTTTCAAATATGGCGCGGCTCGGAAAATCCTTTGTAAACTTCGTTACCCAACTCAATCCCGCTTCGATAGGCGACGTGGTTTCATCGATATCGTTTCCATACAGGCAGTAACCCATTTCCAGGCGCAGCGTATCTCGCGCTCCCAACCCTACAGGCTTCAATCCTGTATTTCGGCCTGCTTCGAAAATGGCGTCCCATATTTTATCGGCGGCGCCATCCTTATCTTCAAAATAAATTTCCACGCCGCCGGCCCCGGTATATCCCGTTGCACTGATCAACACATTTTTCACGCCGGCAAAAACACCTTTTTCGAAGGTGTAGTATTTGAGGTTGAGAATATCGATCTCCGTTAGCGGCTGCAGCATTTTTGTTGCATTCGGCCCCTGGATGGCAAGCAGGCAGGTTTTGTCGGATATGTTGTGCATTTCGACGCCCGCATCATTGAATCGTGAGATCCAGTTCCAGTCTTTTTCAATGTTCGAGGCATTTACCACGAGCATGTACACATCGTTCGGCTCGATGCAATACACGAGCAGATCATCCACGATGCCGCCGTTCTCGTTGGGCAGGCAGCTGTATTGTGCCTTACCTGCCGTTAATTTGGAAGCGTCGTTTGTTGTTACACGTTGGATGAGGTCGAGCGCTTTTTCGCCTTTCAGTATAAATTCTCCCATGTGGCTAACATCAAATATTCCGGCATTGTTGCGCACAGCGTGATGTTCGTCGTTTATGCCCGAATAAGAGATGGGCATCAGGTAGCCCGCAAACTCGGCCATTTTTGCGCCGAGTAACTTATGTTTTTCAGTGAATGGGGTAATCTTCATGAGGTAAGCTGCTATTTTATCAATGTGCAGCAAAAATAAAGGTTGCCATGCAGGCAACCAATTTCAGAAGGAAGTGATTTTCTCCGGCCTTCCATCCGGGTTCATGATGTATTCTCTCCCCGGCTCCGGACGGTAGGTGTAATCCCAATCGTCCCAATCATCGTCATCATCATAATAGTAATTGCCGTTGTTATTGTGTACGCTGAACCAGTTGTAGTTCGAAATGCTGTGATCGAAGCGTATGCCTTTTCCCACCGGTATTTCAAACACAACGGATATGCGCTGGTTGCGAAACTTATCATTTTTGCCAATGAAAAAGCCGTGCGGCATATCCACGATCGAATCGTTCAGCGCCGGCTGAAATGTGATTTTTTCTGCGAGGGCCGCCGCGTTTCTCCTGCTGCTGCCGCGGCTCTGCTTCACAACATAAACGTGGTAAGCCGAATCGGTGCTTTTTGCCATGTTGATAGAAACAGTATTGAGTAATATCGAATCGTCGCCTACCGTGTACATCGGCCAGTCGTCATCTACGTCCAACCCGAAAAAATCATTATTAAATCGTTTCCAGTCTCCCTTTTCCACCTGCACATCAATGGTGTTTTTGCCAGTTATCGTCATGATTTCCTGTTCACCCAGCCTTGCGCTGTTCTTAAAGTTCCTTGCAATCTGCACGAAGAGAAGGGCGCCAGCGATCAATCCCAATACCCACAATCCGGCAAATGCAAAACCCAGGTAATGACGTTTGGAGCGCACGCCCATAATCCTTCTAACGCCCCAGGTTACCAAAGCGATAAGCGGTATCATGAAAAACAGGAACAGCGTGGTCCATGCGAGTATGTTCTGAAAATTGCTTTCCAGTATGAAAGCTTTAAGCGGCGCCAATGCAATGCCGCCAAACAACAGGAACACGAACACGCTGAACAACACAATCGCAATGATGGTGAACACGAATATGAAGAATGCCCTGACCAGCACACCTATCGCATGCCCGAAGCCGGAGCCCGATCTTCTTGCGACGTACGCGGTATCATGACTGAATGATTTTGCCTGCGCCGACGCCTGCCTGCCGAAATTTTTTGCTGATTCTTTTACTTCTTCACTCCATTTCTGCGCCCTGGTGCGAAATTGCTCCATGTCTTCCTTCACCGTGTTGGCGATAGAGTTAACGTCTACCCGCTCACCACGCATCTCGAGTTTTTCTGCTGCCGTATGCGCCACAGGCACCGCTATCCACAGAATAATGTAAGTGATAAATAATGTTCCGCCGAATGAACCCGAAATAACGCGGGGCGCAAAACCAAAGTCCCAATCCCACATCATTGCATTAAATCCACTCGATATAAGACCAATGACGAACGGCAGCACGAATATCAACCTCGGTATCCACACATCAATATTGAAGTAAGCAGCAAGACCTCCCGCCACACCCCCGATAACACGCTGGTCGGCGCTGCGGTACAACCGCTTTGTGATGTTCGCCTCCACCGATTTTGACGGAACCACTACCCAAAGAAGAAGATAGACCCAGAACAATACACCGAGAAATACGACGAACAGGATGCGCATGATCACGGGGTCGATGCCCAGATAGTTGGCGAGTCCGCTACACACACCTCCCAGGATCTTGTCGTCGGCGTTCCTGAACAAACGCCCACGGCCACTCGAAGTTTGCTGGTAGGTGGGACCGGCCGACGTGCCGGTATGGGTTTTGGAAGATGAAGTGGCCTTTGCCGTTGTTTCTGTTTCTTCCGCTTCCAGGTCCTCAGGCCTTCCCATCGCCTCGATGATGGCATTCACGTCGGCATCGGTTATGCACGAAACGCCGTTTTTGAGCTTTTCTGAAAACAGTTCCGCGATTCTTCCTTCAATATCATTAATGATCTCGTCGCGCCCCTCTTCGCGGGCAAAGTACACCGTAAGGCTCTCTATGTATTGCTTCAGCAACTCATAAGCCGTTTCTTCGATCGGGATCACTCTTCCCTGGAAGTTTATGTTAATCACCTTTTTCATCCGTAGTTGTTATTAATTGTTATCGTTAGGTGGTTTGTGAGCGGTTGGTCAGGGCGTTTACAGCGTTGGCCAGTTCGTTCCAGGTGTTTTCAAGCTCCCGGTAAAACTCTTCGCCGGCAGGGGTAAGGGAAAAATATTTTCTCGGCGGACCGGAATTGCTCTCTACCCAGCGGTAGGTTAACATTGCTGCATTCTTGAGCCGTGTGAGCAACGGATAAAGGGTCCCTTCAAGAATGTGCAGGTTGGCCGCCTTCATTTCCTCTACTATGTCCGATGGGTAAGCTTCGCCTCGCCTGATGATGGAGAGGATACAGAACTCCAGTATCCCCTTCCGCATCTGGCTCTGTGTGTTTTCAATGTTCATAGATCTGTTTTTTCCCTTATTCAGTACAAATATATGCACTTGTTTAGTACTATGCAAAACAAAGTACTATATTTTTTGAAAATATTTTTACAAAAAAGCCGGAAGGGATGCTTCCGGCTTGC
>CBIGXK010000168.1:0-8185 GCA_966193805.1 uncultured bacterium
AAGGGCAACAGTATCCCCCGCTGGCGGGGGTGGCGCGAAGCGCCGGGGGTGGACAAGGGGCGCAAAGAAATTTCCACGCAAAGGCGCAAAGAAAACTCACGCAAGAGCGCGAAGAAGGAACACGCGGAATAATTCTGCGTAACCCGAAGTAATTACCTGCCTCCCCGCAGGCGCTCGATGATATCCTTGCGCATAGGGCCGGCTTCGCGAATGGCGGCAACAATCTGCTGATGATCCTTATCCGGAAACTGCTGATGCAAATATTCCACTTCACTCTTGTCGTTAATATCCACACGCAGATCATCCTGCCCGCCTACATTTTGTTTATCGTCTGCCATAACTTTAATTTTCCATACAAAACATCAAACCTTATGCCGCGGTAATACACACTGCCAGCATCAAACGACTAACTCACGTCTCACGAAAAAAACCTAACTTATTATCATGATAGAAATGGTGATCGAAGCACGCAACGCGGCCATTAGCGAATCCATGAAGGTCAAACGCATCCTCCCCTTCAGGCTTCGTCGTATGGTAGGCCCTTTTATCTTCATGGACCACGCCGGGCCCATTACCGAACAACTCTCCAAACCATCGTCGCTCGATGTGCTGCCACACCCGCATATCGGGTTGTCGACAGTGAGCTACCTTTTCGGCGGGCAGGTAACCCACCGCGACAGCCTCGGCGTGGAACAGGTGATTCGCCCCGGCGAAGTGAACTGGATGACTGCCGGCAGCGGCATCGCCCACTCCGAACGGTTTGAAGATCCAACCGCCCTCGCAGGAGGAGAACTGGAAATGATACAGACGTGGGTGGCGCTGCCGGAAAAAGATGAAGAAGCAGCTCCCTCATTCAATAACTACACGCCCGAACAACTGCCCGTGTTTACCGACAAAGGCATTTGGATGCGGCTGATCGCAGGCAACGCATACGGGCTGCGCAACGACGTAAAAACAAATTCACCGCTTTTTTACCTGCATGCCATATTGCAGCAGGGCACAAGCTTTAACTTGCCGAAAGAGCACGCCGAACGTGGCATCTACATTGCAAAAGGAAGCGTTGAAGTGGCAGGCAACACCTATCATGCCGGTCAAATGCTGGTGTTCAACAAAGGAGTGGACCCAACGCTGCTTGCAAAAGAAAATACAACGATGATGCTGCTCGGTGGTGAACCGCTCGGTGAAAGACACATCTGGTGGAACTTCGTGTCGTCGCGGCGCGAAAGAATTGAACAAGCCAAGGCCGATTGGCAGGCAGGCAGGATACTGTTGCCGCCGGCCGATAACCAGGAATTTATTCCCCTGCCCGCAGACCATCGCTCAAAACCAGGCAGCGCGCCCGTGCCGGAAGCGCTGTCTTAATACTTATTTTTTTACAAAACGATACGTTTGGTCGCCGGCTATCGTAATCAACAGCACCGGCTTATTACTTTCATTCGAAAATTCGTAAGAAAAACGTTCATTACCGGGTATAAAAAATCTATTTGCTGCAAACGGCAACAGTTCTTCAGCGATTGCCCGCGGATTCTCCCACCTTAAAAAAGACGGCCTTTTTTAATAAATATATTGGCCCGCGGCTATTCAATATAACCAAACTCCTTTGCGATAACGGTCAGAAGGTTTTCCTTCAAGTCATCTTCATATTCCCAAAACATGGCGCCATGCAGGTTGTACTTTTTAATATAATCGCATTTCTCCTTTATGGAACGCTCATCATCGTAGGAAATGAATATTTTTTTCTCTGCGTTGAAAATATAGGGCGACTTCGCTACATCATCCCAATATTTTACAAAACCGTTTTTGTTTTCAAGACTGTCCTTGATGAACCCAAAACCTCCTCCCCTCACCATCTTTACGGTTTTCTGAAAGAGCCCGTTGTTGGCTGTCGTTGCCATCTCCCATCCCTTTCCATAAAAGCCCATGCCCACGACAAGCTTATTGGCGGGTACGCCCGCATCGAGGAACATTTTTATGGCCTCATCGGTAGAATACTTTGAGGTATCAGGCGATGCGGTGTACAGCCCCGTGTGATGATTCGACAACGTATCCCTTCCTCCCGCAAAATCATAGGCCATCACGTTGATGAAATCGCAGTATTGCTGCACCTTGTCCATCTCTGTGGTCGAAGGATAGTTCACATTTCCGCCAACTGCTGTGGTAACAAAATATTTTTTGCCTGTGGCCTGTCCCAGACTGTCGAGCTGGTGCCGCAAATTCTTAAATAATATCGTGTAGTTCTCCTTGTCTTCGGGGCGAAAAACATTGCTGTCGCCAATCATGCCGGGGTATTCCCAATCGATGTCAACGCCATCGAGGTCGTACTTCGCCACGATATCAACCGCGCTTTGCGAAAAATTGCGGTTTGAGGTATCGGTTAGCACCGCGTCGGAAAAGTTCTTGCTCCACGACCAGCCGCCAAGCGAGATAAGTATCTTCAGGTCCTTGTTCACCTTTTTCAGGTTGTTCAGCAACCTAAAATTGACTGTGTCTGTTTTCTCGTTGCTAAGAAATGCCCGGTTGCCTTGCACGTCAACAAAAGCATAGTTGATATGCGACAGTTTGTTGGGATCTATGGAATCGATCTCTGCAAGGTCGCCGCGGAAGCCGCCAACATAGGCAACGATCACGCGTTTTTCGTCTTGCGGTTGCGATGACTGTTCGGAAGCGGTAAAACAGGAAACTAATGACGTGCAGGCAAAGGCCGCTGCAACGAGGGTAAAGGCATTTCTCATGTTTGCGTATAATTTGGAGGAAATTAAAGATTCTTTGGTTTATCTGCTCATTAATTTTTGGCTGGATCAACCCACGAATATGTCGGTTTTGCACCCTGTGCGGTGTACATTCACGCATTAGCTTTGCCGGCTAAACAGGATTTACATTGGAAGCAAGGAATATGAAAATGAAACGTGGGGAATTTATTGCGCTGTCGGCCTGCACGATGATGCTTACGGCGTTGGGTATTGATATTATGCTGCCTGCATTTGCAGAGATCCGGGAGTATTTCGGCCTGAGCCATGATGCGACGGATACATCGAAGATCATTTCTTACTTTTTCATGGGCCAGGTGGCCCAGATTGTTTTTGGTGCCATATCGGATCGCTTTGGGCGCCTCCCGATACTGCGCGTGGGTTTCCCTCTTTACATTGTCGGTGGAATAGTGGCCGCGTTCGCTCCTAACCTGGAGGTGATGTTTGCGGCTCGTTTTGCTGCGGGTATGGGCGCATCGGCAGTTCTCATGGCCACAGTTGCAGGCGTGCGCGATCGTTTTGTTGGAAACGAGATGGCGCGGATCATGTCGCTTGTATTTACCATTTTTTTATGTACTCCGGTTATTGCGCCTTTCTTAGGCGTGGCGATTTTATCCGTTGCCTCCTGGCAGGCGTTGTTTCTTACCCCTCCGGCGTTTGCCGTCATTGTGTTCGTGTGGTCGCTCCGGCTGGAAGAGTCGCTTCCGCACGAACGGCGCGTGCCGCTCGACTGGATGAATATTGGGAGGTCAGTCCGCACGGTGATGACCAACCGCACATTCCTGCGGTATACCGCCATCACCACTATTCTTTTCACAACACTCAGTTCGTATGTATCCAGTTCGGAGCATATCGTGAGTGAGATTTACGGCAGACCCAAATTATTTGCGTGGATGTTTGCGGGCGTGGGCCTTACCTGTTCGCTTTTTACCTTACTGAATTCGCGATTTACCCACCGGTACGGTGCAAGGCGCATCATCAGGTGGTTGGTGAGCATTTATACAACAACTGGCGGGCTACTGCTGCTGCTCACGCTCACCGTTGGCGATCCGCCTGGTATCGTGCCCTTTTTTATTGCTGTTGCGTTGCTGATCGGCATCAACCTGGCCGTTGAACCGAATAGCAGTGCGCTGGCGCTGGAGCCGCTGGGAAATGCGGCCGGCATGGCTTCTTCTATTTATGGAACTTCTTTCTTTTTTATTGGCGCATCTTTGGGAGCGGTGATAAGCGATTTAATGCGGGATGGGGTGCTGCCGCTTGTTGTTAGTTTTTTTCTTTTGGGATTGATAACGGTGTGCCTGGTATTTACAGATAAGCGCCCGCTCGATGCAAAACGAAGCAACGCTTAAAACAATCTTAATAAAGATAATGGCGGTCGAATGTGCCGTCGGAAATTTGGTGCTTCTTGCCAAATTCATCCTTGACGACGAAGCTGAACAAGCCCTTCACTACATGCTTTACGGTATCCAACGCGGTAATGGTGATATATGCCGGCCGCGTTGAATCGTCGGTGAAAAGATCGTTCCTGCCCTGCGAGCATGCCGTTCTTGAATAAATGCCGTACTGCTTCTTCAACCCGGGTGCTCCCAGCATATACTTCTTCCCTTCTTCCAGCTCAATACTGTCCAGCACCACCCCTATTGTAATGGTGGTGCAATTCGAAATACGGTAATCGGAAAAAAGTTGAAAACTGCGCCCTGCCCTGCCGGTGTATGTCGGACTATACACGCACCTGCCGAACACGTTACCCGTCCTGGCCTCAGAAACATAGCCGGTACCATTCACCAAAACTCCAAAAAATTCACGACTGTCAGGAGATACCGTTGCAGGGCGGGGCCTGGGATCGTTGATAGTTCTTGTACAGGCAGAAAGCAAAAGAACAACCACTAAACATGCGAAAAGAAAATAAAACAGTAGTTTCATTGTAATGCAGCCGCCGGTTTAACTTACCCACGAGGGCTCTTATAAGTTACGAAAATACCCGCCGGCTGGTTGTTTTTAGTACGCAGAAAATGATAAAAGAGTAAGCAATGACAAATACACGGAGAAATTTTCTAAAGAAAACGATGGCGGGCTCCGCCGCCCTAACGCTGGGCGGCGTACTGCCCGGTTTCAGCGCAAAAAGCTATAACAGGATATTGGGAGCCAATGAAAAGGTGCCCATCGGCATCATGGGCGTTAACAGCCGCGGACTTGCCCACGCCACGAACTGCGCAAAGATGGCCGGCTGCGAAATCATCCACATCTGCGATGTAGACAGCCGCGCCATCGCGAAATGCATCAATGAAGTAAAAAAACTAAATGGCGGCAATCCCAGGGCCACACCAGACTTCCGAAAGGCGCTGGAAGATAAATCGCTGGAAGCGATGTTCATCGCAACACCCGATCACTGGCACGCGCCAGCCGGCATCCTGGCATGCAAAGCCGGAAAGCACGTGTACCTCGAAAAACCCTGCAGCCACAATCCACACGAGGGCGAGTTGGTGGTGGCCGCAGCCGAACGATATGATCGCGTGGTGCAGATGGGAAACCAACGCCGGTCGTGGCCCAACGTGATCGCCGCCATCGCCGAGCTGCGCAACGGCACCATTGGACGGCCGTATTTTGCGAAGGGATGGTACACCAACAACCGCCCGTCGATCGGTACCGGCAAGGTTGCTGAAGTTCCTTCCTGGCTCGACTATGAGCTTTGGCAGGGTCCGGCCCCACGAACGAGATACAAAGACAATCTCATCCACTACTACTGGCACGGGTTTTGGCACTGGGGCACCGGCGAGGCGCTGAACAACGGCACTCATATGATAGATCTTATGCGCTGGGGCCTCGACGTGGACTATGCATCGCGCGCAACATCGGCAGGTGGCCGTTACCGTTACAAAGACGATTGGGAAACGCCCGACACGCAGGTGATCACCCTCGAATTCGACAACAACACTTCGATGGTATGGGAGGGCCGCAGTTGCAATGGCCGCACCATCGAGGGAGCACCAGTGGGCGTGATCTTTTACGGCGACACAGGCTCGCTGATGATCAATGACAATTCATACATCATATACGACCTCGAGAATAAAGTGGTGAAGGAAGTGAAAGAAACCGCAGCAATTGATGCGCGCAATACCTCGAACCCTTCGGCCAACCTGGACCAGTTGCACATCCAAAACTTTTTCGACGGCATCAGGAAAGGCGAAAAACTGAATGCAGACATTCTTAGCGGGCATAAAAGCACACTGCTTTGCCAGTTGGGAAATATCGCTTTGCGAACCAGTAACGCTTTGCACATCGATTCGTCAAACGGCAGGATCATCAATGATGCATCTGCACGGAAACTTTGGCAGCGGGAATATGAGCCGGGATGGGAACCTAAAGTGTGACAGGCAGGATACCTGCCTGTCTGCACTGGTTATTATTTCGCGACCTTCACTTTGATCACGAGTTTTTTGTCGGTTTCATTTCCTCCTGGCGTAATGCCGGGACGGTGCGCATCTGTTGGAAAAAAGATGAAAAACGTTTCCGGGGTGGCGGTATACGTCTTTCCTTTGGCAGTGTAATTGATCAGATCCGTTTCGCTGTTATAAGGCTTCGAAACAGTTGATTTTGCCACCGGGTGAACGCCGATCAATTCTTTTCCATCAATAACATACTGAACGTCTATGTAGTTGCGGTGCGATTCCCAATGGGTGCTGTCAAAATCCTTGGTGGGCGCCACGGTAACCATTGCATACGCATTGTCACCATCTATTTCGTGCCTGCCCGCTGAGAGATTTTTCAGGTCGTTGTCGCGCAAAAAAGCAAATACCTTGTCCCAGTAACTTTTGTTTGCATGATACTGCCTGTATAGCTCCTGCTTGTTGATAGTTTTGTGTGGCTTTAGCTGCACGCCGCCCAGCCATGCTTTTTCATTGAACCATTTATCCATTTCTTTCTTTGTTTGAGATTGTGTCTGCGTTAAAAAACAACCAAACGCTACTAAAAACAAAAGTACCTTTTTCATGCTTACAAATTTGGTGATGATTGTAACACGAAGATATTCATACGGCCTGAAAAACAGGCATAATCTCTCAACATCGATTATAACCCCGTATGCGACACCGCCATAATGGTAAAATACCTTTTTCCAACCGGTGTTTGCCAGTAGGTATCGTCCCCGCGCCGGTACCCGAACAATGCCGACCCAATAGGAGAAAACACCGACACCCTGCACTTCCGGTGATCCGCAAATTCGGGCAGTACCACCGTGTACGTGAAATTATATCGTGCGTCCTTGTCGCGGATAACCACTCTCGTATTGAGACGAACTACTTCCCACGGAAAATCTTCTTCATCCACCACTTCTGCGCTCCCGATATTTTCGAGTAAGGAGGCATTGTCTCTAACCGGCAGCGCAATTTTGTTCTTCCCCAGGTAATCCACCAGCGCGGCATGGTCGCTTTTTGCCATGATCAGTTTATTGGTTTGCAGGTACATCATTTTTATTGATTTGAATAGTATAAAGAATAAATTTTAGAACCGGTCGCGGCCCCTTGCCAGGTCGAGTTTCCTTTTTTCCAGTTGCCGCGACATTCGCTTTTCAGCGTTCCTGATGAGCGTCTTCCACCGGCTGCCGGAGTCGGATACCACGATGTCGGGGCCGGGAACGCCAAAGCGGATAACCAGCCTGCGCGGGTTAACGGGATCATTGTTTTCATTGAGATACACGTCCATCCAGTTAATTCCGGGGAATAAATTTTTAGATCTTTTGATCATGTTCCGGATCTTTCTCAGCAGGTAGTCATTGAGCTTAGTGCCCGTTGGCTGGATATTAATCTTTATGCCTTCATTGTCTATGACATTATACATACATTATTGGTTTAAGTGAACAGTGGGCACAGTAATCCAGTGGCCCGCGGCGGCAGCGTATGCAGGTCGCGCGCATGCGAATACCGGCAGGAACAAATGCGCTGTTCGGGTAAAAAAACAATTAAGTAAAAAGTGCTATTGGGAAATGACTACAGGCAAGTGAAGAATTCCTTATGCGAAGAGAAGTAGTAAAGCCTTGAACAGAACGGTACGAACTCCGGAAACGACCAGGTGCAATGGTTGCCCATGTCCAGTATGACGGGGTGAATACCACTGGTTTTTACCCTGTATCGTTGCGTTTTATTCATCAAAACAAAGATACAAAATTTCCATGTATTTTCCGTGCAGCGAGCCATACGGGTAAACCTGCCAGCGACGCTAAGCAATTCTATGTACCGCGTTGTAAAACAAGCTTGCATCGCCGCTAAAAAATACTTGCGTGGCAGCGGTTCCGTTTTAATCGTTAGATGAAGATCCACCCTCCTATCCTGTTCGTTTTACTCACCACACTGTTCGGCATTGCCGTTTTCAACTGGAGTTCCCGCTCTGCAGATGCATCATTCAGGACTGCCCTGGTAGCAGATATTGCTACCCTTGTATTT
>CBIGXK010000169.1:0-8169 GCA_966193805.1 uncultured bacterium
GTATATGCGAGTAAAAATAATGGCATTACCTGGCGCAAGCTCAGTACAATTGATGCCAATGAAGGAAAACCCGGCGAACTCGGCAAGCCTGACAAGGGAATATATGAACCGCACTTTTTCTTACTCGACGATGGACGTTTATCGGTGATGTACGCCAATGAAAAACATGTTACCGATAGTGTTGCTTACAGCCAGATCATCAGCCAGAAAATTTCGGCCGACAATGGCAAGAGCTGGGGCGAAGAGATTTGGGTGGCCTATGCACCGGAACATCATGCATCGCGGCCGGGCATGCCGGTGTGGACGAAGATGAAGAACGGCAAATACATTGTTGTGTACGAAATCTGTGGCCCCGAAAAATGTCATGTGTATTATAAGGTAAGTGATGATGGTGTTCAATGGCCCGTTGGTTTTGGAAAGAAGATACCGGGTCAGCTTGGGGGACCGTATATTCTTTCGGCCGCCGATGGCACGCTCATCGTGAGTTCCAATCAAAGCAATATTTCCGTGAGCGACGATTATGGCGCAACGTGGTATATTCAGCGGCGGGCGTGGGATCAGTCGCTGTGGTGTTCGCTGTTCGAGATAGAGCCGGATGAAATTGCCGTGATGAATTCAGTAAGGCGGCCGAACGGGGGACACAGCATGCAAATAAGGTTCGGCGATCTTAAAAAATATTCGCAGGATGTTTCTTCGAAGTTGAAGAATCCTGTGCTGGATGCCGATTTCCCGGATCCTACGGTCATCAATGTGAATGGCGGCTATTACGCATATGCTACCGAGAGCGGCGGTAACATCATACAGATTGCCACATCCGCCGATTTGCAAAACTGGCAAATGATAGGAGGGGCCCTTGCAGAAAAACCATCATGGGGAGATCATCACTTCTGGGCGCCGCATGTATTGTACGACTCAACTTTGAAAAAATATGTGATGTTTTATTCTGCGGAGTCGAAAGATACTTCGCTTGGCAAGTGCCTGGGAGTGGCTTTTGCGGATCAGCCTTCGGGTCCGTTTGTTGACAAGGGTGAACCGCTAATTTGCGGAGAGGGATTTATCAATATAGACCCGATGGCTTTTGTTGACCGTGAAACTGGTAAAAAATTTTTGTATTGGGGCTCTGGCTTTGACCCGATAAAAGTGCAGGAGATGACGGATGATTGGCAACACTTTAAACCGGGCACAACCGCGAAACCGGTTGTGATGCCCGGCAAAGAGAAAAATTATACGCGACTTATTGAAGGTGCATGGATAGATTTCCATAATGGATTTTATTACCTGTATTATTCCGGTGATAATTGTTGCGGTGAAAAGGCAAACTATGCTGTTTTGGTGTCGCGCTCGAGAAGCCCTTCCGGACCCTTTCAAAGCATGGGCGAAGCGAATGGATCGGGCAGCAGTGTGATACTCGAGAAAGACAGCCTGTTCCTGGCGCCCGGCCACAATTCGATCGTGCACGGTAAGCGCGGTAAGCTATGGATCGCTTATCATGCGATCAAAGCAAATGGCGGCAAAGCCGCCAGGGTAATGCTTATCAGCCCGCTCGTTTATGAAAACGGCTGGCCGAAAGTGGTGAAATAATACCGGGTTTATTGAATGGTCACCGGAAAGCCACCCATGTCCGTGGTGGAAATATCGGTGCCGGATTTTGAGCTGCTGACCGGGTCGCTGGTTTCTTTATTTCCGTTGGGATAATGCCGCAAAGTGATATCCATTTTTCCTGCCGATGCTGCGCCCGTTGTCCACTGGCTCGTTAATCCCACGGGCACGCCGTTCGTGTCTGTGTTGAGATCGGACACGGTAATATTTACACCAGAAACTTCAAAATAAAAACGATGGTCTTCGGCTTCTTCCGCCACTTCCTCCGACACTACTTCGGGCGGCGAGGTGGTTTTGTTTAGCAGCACCACTTCCACATTGTACACCTTGTTTGGCTTCAGCGTAATTTGATCGATGGTTGGTGAGTTTCCTCCGGGGCCGTCGGGGTCGTCAAAGGCGTAGGTGGTTGCGTTGGCGGTCCCTTCTTCTGTGATGATCACATTCATCGTGGTGATCACTTCTTCTTCGTTTTGTTCTGGTGCGTCCGACTCTTTCGTGCATGCGGAAAAAACACCTGCTGTAAGCAAAAAGCCGAATCCGATTTTGAGCATCTTGTTGTTCATTGTTGTCTTTTTTTTATTGGTTGGAAAAAATAGCCTTAAGGGAACACGTAAGCAGTCGCTAAAAGCAGATGGATGCAGTGCAACTGAAATCGTGGTGGAATGTGAATGGAGCCGGCAAGCGGTTGCCGGCTGACACGGGGGAAATTATACGAGCGCCGGGGGTGCTCTAAGCGACTGGAAAGACAGGGTGGCGGATCGCAAACGGGCTTCGAAACGTGTATCGGAAACGATATACTGCTGAACTATTGCTGCGCAAACGCCTATTGAAGGAACAGCGAACGGCAAATGAACAACTGCGCTATGCGTATCACATGAAAAAACAAATGACGACAACTGGTCGCCGTCGTGAGGGTCGTGCTGCACAGTTCGATCGACGTGGCCCGCGAAGAGTTCATGAAGGCACTGCTTCGGCGTGCTGCCGAATGCAAAAAGCACCAACAGGAAGAGGGCCAATAAGGATCGTATCGTTTTATGCTGCAGCAAGGCGTTTGGTTACTGCCGCAGGTTTTGCAATCCTGCAACAACGATGCAAATGTAAGGTCTTGCAACTACGTTGCAAGATTATTTTTTTATGCCGTTAAAGCATCTTCACGCCAAGACGCCAAGAGGGCGCAAAGACGCCAAGTTTTCCCGCCGGCTATGGCACGAGAAGGACAACGTATCCCCCGCTGGCGGGGGTGGCGCGCAGCGCCGGGGGTGGACCTGCAAAGAGGAAGTTAGGAACATGTTCTTCTCTGGTATATCACTCAAAGCGCTTTGTATATGCTCTGGTATAAGCTCAGCTTATACCAGTCCTATGAGAGAACTATGCTTAGCTTATACGAGAACTTGTCAAGTGATTGATTCGTAAGCTTATAGCGGTAGCACTTACAGGGTCCCAAAGCGTCCGAAGGCAGTTGTGGTTGTTCGGGTTTTTGTATTGATCTTGCAGATAATAAAAGCGTATATGCAATTCAGTAAGATTATCGCTTTATGGGTATTATCTGTTACCGGGTTCAACACCTCCCTTCACGCTCAGCAACCCCTGCCCGATGAAGAATATTATTCCTCCCTTCTCCACAAAACATTCGACACGCAAAGCGTTATGAAAACCGTTGCATTCGTGGAACGTTACTTTCGCATCGCAGGCAATACGGGCTTTGACAGCAGCATCTACTTTGTTGAAAACATCCTTAAAGAAGCGGGCTTTAAAAAAGAAGTGAACAATGAGCGGGAAAACTTATTGACGTATCGAATAGAAAGACGGCCAATGCGCCGGCCCACATGGGAACCCGTTGACGCATCATTGTCGATAGAAGGAGAAGAACCCCCTTTGCTTAGTTTTCGCACGAACAGAAATATGATTGCCATCAATTCGGCCTCGACACCAGAAGAAGGCGTAAGAGCAGAAATTGTGTACTGTGGAAAAGCCACCGATAACGAAATAAAAAAGCTCGATGTAAAAGGCAAGATACTCTTCGCCGACACGCGCATAGACACGGTATATGCCCAGGCGATAAAATACGGCGCCGTCGGTGCCATCGCCTATTCCATTCCTTTTTACAATGAGCCGGAAAAACATCCGAACGGCATTTCCTTCTTTCACATACCGTACAACATCAAACACCCCGAACAGCAAAAGTGGGGACTAATGCTGTCGTTTGCCGCGCGAACGAGATTGTTCGCCGCATTGGCACGCGGCCCCGTCACGGCACATGTGAATATCCGCACAAAAATTTATCCGTCAACAGAGCTTACCCTGCTGGCCAGCGTAAGAGGAACAGTAAAACCTGAAGAGAGAATGGTCATCAATGCGCATGTGCAGGAGCCCGGCGCGAACGACAATGCCACAGGCGTTGCCACGCTGGCTGAAATGGCACGCCTCACGGCGCTGTTCGTTACCGGCGGAAAAGTAAAACCAGCCCGTACCATCACATTCTTATGGGGTGATGAAATAGTTTCGCCGAAACGCTACATCGCTGAAGATCCGGTTCGTGCAAAAACCATCAAATGGGGACTGAGCCTCGATATGGTTGGAGAAAATACGGAGAAAACCGGCGGTGTGTTCCTGATCGAAAAGATGCCGGATCCCTCCGCAATATGGACAAGGGGCGCCGATCAGCACACCCAATGGGGAGGGGAGCCGATGCAGGAAAAAGATATGTTCCCGCATTACTTCAACGACTTTGTTTTTAATCGTTGCCTGCAGGAAGCAAAATCAACGGGATGGAAAATAGCGTTTAATCCATATGAAGGCGGCAGCGACCACACTCCTTGTCTCGAAGCTGATATTCCCGCGGTGCTGATGTGGCATTTTACTGATGTTTTCTACCACACCGACGAGGATCGTTTGGATAAAGTATCGGCAGAGGAGATGGAACACGTTGGTGTAAGCGGAATGGTAACGGCGTATTTATTGACGGCTTCAAATGAAAAAATTGCTATTGCGGCAGTGAAAGAACTATCCACAAATGCGTTGCAACGCCTGCAAACCGAATTTCAACTGAGCAGGGAAGCGATAGCAAACGGAAGCCCGTCACAAAAAGAAAAACACATTATCGATACCTGGAGAAACTGGTACCTGGCTGCGATCGGGCGCACGGCAGACATTCATGCAACCGGCGTAACTCCCGCGATCAGCAAGGCGATCAAAAAAGCGATGAAGCATATCAATGCCACCACAGAAAAATATCTGCGACAGTTGTAAGTGGTCACCACCGCCCGCGATAAGCCGTCTAATAATCAGGATTTTGTTCGAGGTTACTGTTGATGTTGATTTCATTAAAAGGAATCGGCCATATCCAACTGCGCGAGTCAGGACCAACTGAACAAATATCGGAATGCGTTCCACCGGCGCTTCCACATTCGTTCCTGGTAATGGCTCTTGTTGTCCGTTTGATGTCGAACCACCTGTGGCCCTCGCCAATCAGCTCCAGCCGGCGCTCGTTCATGATTGCCGTCCACACACCGGCGCCTGTTTCCGTACCTGTGGCGGCACCGCGCGCATCACGCAATGCGTTCACATCATCGAGTCCTTCGCCCATATTCTGCATGTACTTGCTTTCCGCACGTATCAAATACATTTCCCCTGCACGGAACACTTTGAAATTCTTCGTTCCGTCGTATTTGAAGAGTAACGTTCTCATTACACCTCCAATTCCTTCAATATTGGTTTGTATAAGGTCAGGATGGCTTCTCACGCCTCCGGCTGTCGAATACACGAGGTCGCGGAAGTCATTGGCAACGCGGTACGGCGCATTGTCGCCGGCAGTGGCAAAGCCGGGCTGCATTTCCTGGTCGCTGGGCACCTGCCATACAATTTCCGCAGTGCTGTTGTCTTTCCATATTTCAGGAAACTCCAATTGGTTGGCGAGCGGAAAATGATCAATGATGATTGTTGCCTCGGCTTCCGCTTCGGCGTACTGGCCATTATATAGATTGATACGTGCCAGCATAGCATGTATCGCCATCTCATCAATATAAAAACGGTTGTTGTTATCGATGTCGCCGTATTGATCAAACAGCGCCTGTGCTTCGCTCAGATCAGCATAGATGCTGTCGTAGCACTGCTTCACCGTGTTACGTGCCGGTCTTGCTTCGAGCGGGTTGTCGGGACTGAACGCCGTTATGTACGGCACGCCCAGGCTGTCTGAATTTCGTTGATAAGATTGTGCGAAATAACGCATCAGGTCGAAGTGGCAATGCGCGCGCAGCGCCAGCGCCTGTGCCTGTATCTGGCCGGCCCCTGCTTCGGTTGTACCGCTTTTAAAACGATTCACATTTTGCAATACATCATTTGCGCTGGCGATGATGCGGTACGCTTGTGCAAACGCCCCGGCAATGATCCCTTCGTCGGTATTGTACCTCCATTCTGCCATCTGCCGCCAGTTTCCTGTCGATTCCAACGCTTCCACGAAGTCGTCGCCCATCAAATCGGGAAGGCAGCTCCATGCCATCGGCGTTAAGAAGTTTCCGCCATAATATTCTTCGGCTTTCAGGCCGTTGTATGCTGCCGCAAGCGCAGCCTGCAGGTCGGAAAACTTATCGATGTTCGTTTGGAACGTCTGCGGCGCCGTGTCCAGGTTTTTCATGCATGAACAGAGCGTGATCGAAACGATCATCATCAGGAATAAATAAAGTTTTATATGCTTCATACAATCTTATTAGTGGTTAGAAACTAACGGACAGACCGAAGGTGACGGATTTCAATGGCGGATATTGTGCGCCGGTGATGTCGGCACTTGAATTTTCATCGAGGTTGCTGTTGATCGTTGAGATTTCCGGATCGAGTGCAAGCACGTCATAAATTGTGGCGAGGTTTTGCCCCTGCGCGAATAATCTTGCGGAGGCTATTCCGAGTTTACTGCACCAGCGTACCGGGAGATTGTAGGAGACAATAACATTGCGAAGCCTCCAGAACCTGTCGTTCTCCAAATACCTTGTTGTTTTGTCTTCAAAAGGATCGTTAAGACTTGGAAAATTGGTGATTTGTCCCGGCGTGGTCCAGGCATTCATCGCCCTGGCCGAAAAGCCTGCCATCGCATATCCCGGGTATTCAATATTCGTGAGCGCATAGTTGTAAAGATGGTTGCCATAGCTGAACACCCAGAAGAAACTAAGGCTCAGATTTTTGAACCGCAGGTTATTGGTGATGCCGCCATTAAACGGAGCATCACTTGTACTCATCGTTACGCGGTCGTTCGGATCGTAGTCGTTCGTCATCGTTTTTCCATCTTTTTTCAGGTAAATGGCCCTGCCGGTTTCCGGATCAACTCCGAGAAACGGTACCAGGTAAAAACTGTTGAGCGGCTTGCCCACCTGCAGTATCTGGTAGCTTCTGTACAACTGAAAATCCTGCCCTTCGGGTAACGACAGCACGGTGTTGCGGTTTACGCTGTAATTGGCGATGATGTTCCAGTTGAAATGCTTTGATCGTATCACTGCCAGGTCGAGGTTGGCTTCGATACCGCGGTTACGCATACTGCCTGCATTTCCTAAAACGGAACCCGGGCCACCGCTGGTTGATGGCGTAGTGAGATTGAAGAACAGGTTCTTTGTTATCGAATTGTAGAACTCCAGTCCGGCCGTTATGCGGTTATTGAACAGCGCAAATTCTATCCCTGTATTGAAGGTGCTTCTTGTTTCCCATTTCAAATTTCTGTTTCCGAACGAAGCCAGCCCCAGTGATGAGCCTCCCGCAAAAGTTCCCGACGAATAGTTTTGCAGGTACGGGAAATCGCCTATGCCTTCCTGGTTTCCTACCGTTCCATAGCTTGCTTTTACTTTCAGGAAACTGACAGGAGCAATATTCTTGATGAAGTTTTCTTCGGATAAAATATAAGCACCGCTGATACCTCCATAGGTCACCCACCTGTTTTCTTTTGCAAGACGTGATGAACCGTCTCTTCTTACCGATCCGCCGAATATGAATTTATTCAGGTAGGTGTAGTCGGCGATCGCGAAGAACGATACGATTCCGTTATCTGGCGAATAAACGATGTTTTCGATTTCCGGGATGAAGCCGTTGGTGGTTGTGCCCGCCACGAGGCCGGCCGCATTACGGAACGGGTTGAGCAAACCAAAACCCCTATAACCAAAACCTTCGGCACGGGTGCGCACGGTTTCGTGGTAGATCGCTGCGCTGAGATTATGCTGCGCCGCCGTTCCAAATCGCCGTTTGTAGGAAAGATAATTGGTGATGGTGGAACGGAAAAGTTTGGTGAGCCCCTGACGCAGGTCGCCGTTTCCATATTGTGGCCCGATGTTCATACCACCCTGTATCGCAGACTGGGTGCCGTTTGCAATGATGTCGAAGTATTCGCGCTGGCCGTAATCTCCACCCACATTCGTGCGCCACGACAGTCCTTCTACCTGCGGAAAATTATATTCGACGAATGCATTTCCATACGCCTTCAGGAAATGCCTGTGCCCCACGTTTTCAGTTACGTCTTCAACAGGATTGGTCCACGTTGAAATGCCCTGTATGCTTTCCGTGTACGCACCTGTAGCGGTGAAGGGCACTTCGTAC
>CBIGXK010000170.1:0-8141 GCA_966193805.1 uncultured bacterium
GCGCTTTATTAGCGCTTTATTACCGCTTTCACGCTCTCTGTGTTTGAATAGCCTTAGGAGTGGTTCCATCGTTGAATATTACTGTAAGCTGAAGATTTTGCCGTAATCAAAAACCATCGATATGATTTGGGAAAAGTATCTTTTAGCTGACAGACTTCGATCCAGCCGACGCCAAACTGAAAAAGATCCGAGGAATGAATTTGAAAGTGACTTTGGGCGGCTTCTTTTTAGTCCTGCTTTGCGCAGAATGCATGATAAGACGCAGGTATTTCCGTTGACGACTGATGATAACATTCATTCCAGGCTGACGCATTCAATGGAAGTCATGGCATTGGGACATTCCCTGGGTTTGAGAATAGTAGAGGATGAGGAATTAAGACAAAAGATCGGCTATGATGAAAATTATTTGCTGCGAACCATACCTGTTTTATTAAAAAATGCCTGTTTGGTGCACGATATCGGCAACCCGCCGTTTGGTCATTTTGGGGAGACTGTGATCAAAAGCTTCTTTAGTTCCTATTTCGAAACAAACGACAGCGGACTGTCACAAATGGAAAAAGAGGATTTCACGAAGTTTGATGGCAATGCCCAGGGGTTTCGCGTCTTGACGAAGTTGCAGGCATTAAATGACTCGTATGGTCTAAATCTTACTTTTGCTACGCTGGGTACTTATCTCAAGTACCCGAACTTCGGAGAGATCGATAAAAGCCTAATTTCTCAGAGTAAGAGAGGCGTTTTTCAATCGGAAGTTTGCACGCTGCAGCGGATCGCCGAACCCATGGGCCTTGAATGGCGCGATCGTTACCAACGACATCCGCTTTCTTTCATGATGGAGGCTGCCGATTCAACATGTTACCTGGTAATGGATATCGAAGACGGTTACAATAAAGGATATTATACGTACGACATGATGAAGTCGGAACTGTCAGAAATACCAGGAGTAAAGAAAGAATTGGCGCGACTGCAAAAAACGTTTACTGGCAGGGGTGCGGAAACGGCCTGGGTGGTGAATCTGCGGCTGTTCCTCATTAAAAGATTGTTAGACACGGCGGTTGCTAACTTCAAAAAGCATTTTGAAACGATTGAAAATGGCGAATACCATCGAGAGCTTTTGAAAGACGATCAGAATGGTACATCTAACTTGCTTTTGAGTTTTTGTTCGAAGTATATATTTCCGCACCGAGAAGTCTGTAGTTTGGAACTTACCGGCCACTCCGTTATCTGTGGTTTGTTAACATACTTTACCGATTTCCTAATGAAAGATAGCGGCGACTACAAAAAGAGAGCCGTCAATCTTCTCTCGGCCAGCATTGTGAGGGCTGCTTTACTGGAGAATAATATCGCTGAAAAAGGTGGTTTCGATGATCTGTCAAATTATTCTAAATTGCGTATTATTGTGGATTATGTTTCGGGAATGACCGATCAATTCGCGGTAGATAAATTTCAAAAAATCAGTGGCCAAAAGATTGTCTGACATATTACAGCGAATAGAAGGATCAGGCGAAGAGTTCAAAGCCTACCTGCAGCGAATATTGAATCATAATGTATATGAGGCACTTGATCACCTAAGCGTAGTTACCGACGTCTACATATTCAGCGGCGTCATTCGTAACTTTTTTCTGAAAGTTTCCGATTATAGGGATTTGGATATCGTACTCGGCGATGACGTTGATGTACAAGATTATTTTGAGAATAGCCGAATCAGGCAAAACAGTTTCGGAGGGTTTAAAATTTATAGCGACGACACTTCGATTGACTTATGGACGTTGAATAAAACGTGGGCGTTTAAGCATCAATCCTCTTTTCAGTTCCAGTTGAAAGAGTTGATGCCTTCTACTGCTTTTTTTAATTTTTCTGCCATCATATATTCCTTTCGGGAAAGTAAATTTTACGCCAGCAATAGGTTCTGCCAATTTTTGAGAGACAAAAAAATTGATCTCGTCTATGAACCTAATGCTAACCTTCCACTTTGCGTTGTTAACACGTTCTACTATGAAGATAAACTGGGACTAAAAGTTGCCGCCAGGATGAAGCGGCATATTCTTAGCCTGCATAAGCGTCTTCATACCGAATATCGGACGGTCCAGGAAAAACATTTTGGAAAAATATTGTATTCCGATAACGACATTCTTCAAAAGCTTGCTGGTTATTCTTGTTCTCTTGAGGCCGAGAGAAAACGTAGAAATAATCATTCCCGTGGGCATGGCTGCCGTTTGCTTGTTTAGGTTTCCTGTCTTACTTTTCAGATTGAATCTTTTATTATTTTCCGTTAAATCTAAAACCCAGTTAACTTAGCCAACACCTTTTGCCCCGAATGAATAGTTGCGTCAAAACATTTTCAAGGAAGTCTGCGATATTACGGCTGCTTGTTCCATTAGTGATCATCGTTGCATTAATTGCCTATAGCTGCACAACAATGTTGGCAAATGATGTTTCTCCTGTATGGCAACATTATCTTGCGATTGGCGGGTTCGTTATGATTCTACTGGCTATGATAAAAAGTCTTACAGCGGCCCGAATACTTCTTGGTATTTACTCATTGCTCGCTATTGTAAACATCGTCAGCCTAAGCTACGGAATTTTTAGCTGGGGATTCGCAATAGGTCCGCTTCCTATTCCACTCGGACAACCCAGGGGCTGGCTGGTGTTGATTGTCTACGGTATTTTAAACTTTGATCTGCTTTGCGAAGATTGTTTTACCTATAAGGAAAGAAAGAAGCTGCAAAATAGATGATAACACCTCTCCAACGCATATTAACAAGCATGAACATTACGATAGCTGTAAACAGATACATGAAAACTTTTTTGATAGCCGCTCTTGCCGTGCTCGCCATCTCATGTGGACCCACTGATTCACCTGCCAACACATCAAAAGCTCCGGACAGCAGCCGCTACGCCAAAACCGTGTTAGCCCAGGGTCTGGATGAGCCTTTGCAAATGGCCGTGCTGCCGAATAACAACGTGGTGATCGTAGAAAGAAAAGGCGCCGTAAAACTGTACAACGCTCAAGCGAAACAAACAAAAACAATCGCCAGCCTGAACGTGTATTATGGAATTGAAGACGGTCTCCTGGGCGTAGTCGCCGATCCCGGTTTTAAAAACAACCACTGGATATATCTCTATTACGCTCCCGCCGGACGCGACTCACTCGACAGGCTCTCTCGATTTGAACTCATAGGCGACAGCCTTTCGCTTGCCTCGGAAAAGGTACTGCTCGAAATACCCACCCAACACACTTTTTGCTGCCATTCGGCCGGTGGACTGGCATTCGGACCGGACAGCCTACTATACGTGTCGGTGGGCGACAACACCAATGCCGACGACCCTTTCAAAGAAGGCTACACACCAATTGATGAACGCCCGGGCCGCGAGCTCGCCGACGACCAGGCAACGGCTGCCAGCACCAACGACCTGAGAGGGAAAATTCTGCGCATCAAACCGGAACGCAACGGAACCTACTCCATCCCCGAAGGCAACCTCTTCAAAAAAGGCACACCGAAAACCAAACCAGAGATCTATATCATGGGTTTGAGAAATCCCTACCGGTTTACCATCGACCAAAAAAAGAATATTCTTTATTTGGGAGAAGTAGTGCCAGACACAAAAGTGAAAGGGAAGGACGGCTCATTCTTAAGCTACGACGAAGTGAACCGCGCCAGCAAACCCGGCTTTTATGGCTGGCCGTATTTTATAGGCGACAACGAAGTGTTTCCGATGTATGACTATGCCACCAAAAAGGAAGAACCAGGCAAAGATCCCGCGCACCCCGTTAATGATTCACGAAATAATACCGGCCTGCAGAACCTGCCACCCGCACACCCTCCAATGATCTGGTATGGCAAGGATTCATCCAAACGATTCCCGCTGGTAGGCAGCGGCGGCGCCAGCGTTATGGCAGGGCCTGTTTACTATTCGGATCATTTTAAACAGGCTCCGTATAAGCTGTCGGATTATTACGACGGAAAATTGTTCATCTATGAATGGATACGCCACTGGATAATGGCCGTAACGCTCGATGCTGATGGAAATTATGTAAAGATGGAGCCGTTTCTCCCGCACATGTCGTTTGCTGCGCCGGTAGATCTAAAGTTTGGCGCTGACGGCGCATTGTATGTACTCGAGTATGGCACCAACTGGTTCTCAAAAAATACAGATGCAAAGCTGGTGCGCATAGAATACCAGGAAGGCAACAGGAACCCCGTTGCGGTTGCAGATATTGACAAAATATATGGAGGGCTGCCGATGAACGTAAAACTTTCCGCAGAAAGATCATTCGATCACGACCGTGGAGATAAATTGACGTATGAATGGACGATCGATGACGAGCAGCTTGAAGGAGCGACGCAGGAATATAATTTCACCACGGCCGGCGAACACCAGGTAATTCTTACCGTTAGCGATGACAAGGGCGGAACAACAACGGTCACGCGCGAGGTGTTTGCAGGAAATACCCCGCCGGAGGTTCACATCATGACATCGTCTAACCGTACTTTTTATTGGGACAATTCTTTGTTCAACTACCAGGTGAAGGTTCGCGACAATGAAGATAAAGGTGCTCGGGCTAGCAACACGAAAGTTACTTTCGGATACATCCCTCGCGAGGAAGACGCCGCTTTGGTTGTTGATGGAAGTCGCGATGCAGAAAGTATCAATCATTCTTCCGCTATTCATATGATGGCCTCGCTGGATTGCAAAGCGTGTCACTCAGTTGATAAAACCTCCGTGGGACCATCTTTCAAAGCCGTAGCCGACCGCTACGCTTCCAGGTCCGGTTCAGCGGATTACTTATCTGATAAAATTATTCACGGCGGAAGCGGTGTTTGGGGAGATCGTGCCATGACACCTCATCCTGCATTGTCGCGGTCAGATGCCACACAAATTGTGGGGTATATTTTGTCGCTTTCCAATAATGGTGAGCGTTTGAAAACCGAAGGCAGACTCGTTTTACGGCAACACGTCGGCAGTCCGCGGAAAGGCAGCTATTTGCTTACTGCCAGCTACGCCGACGGCGGCGCCAATGGAATAAAGCCTTTAAAGGGAGACGACTACATTCTTTTGCGAAACGCCGTTGTAGAAGCTGAAGATTTTGATAAAGGGAACGCACGAATTGGAACAATTACTAACCCTGCCCAATCTTATTTGACAGGAGTGGGCGACGGCACCTTTGTTGTTTTTAATAAAATAGACCTGACGGGCGTAAAGTCATTAACGTTCCGGGTGATGAGCCACAACGGGGGAAAAATCGAGGTGCATGGCGGCAGCGCTGAGGGTCCGGTAATTCATTCGGTTACCATTCCTCCTGGGAATGCTGCAGGTCCGTGGAAAGAATTTTCAGCGCCGATAACCGGAGATAGAAAAACACAGGATTTGTATTTTGAATTTAAGGCTACTGGTACCGACAAGAGCGATTTGTTTGATATTGACTGGGTGTATTTCTCCAATTGAGCATCGAATTGATAACTTCGCACTATTAAAAGCTTCAAGTGGAAGGATCAATTAAACGTCGCGATTTTTTAAAGTCGGCATCGGTTTTTGTTTCGTCGATCGCCATCAACAACAGCGGCGCAATGACTGATTTTTTGCCTGCCGGGGCGGCATTTGATTTGAAGAATGAATTTTTCACGGTATTGTTCGATAAAAAGAAAGGTGTGTTCAATATTTATCGCAACGACGGCAAGCCTTTCATTGCCGGCGGTGCAGCGGCGGCTAACCTCTCCACGGGAAAACATTCGATGGCCTCGGACTCCTACAGGCACAGTCTTTCTTCCACGGCTATCACCGATGCACTGGGTTCGGGTAAGCGGCTCGCCATTTCCTCCACCGATCAAAAAAAGAAACTCGATTTACAGGTTTTTATCACGCTGTACGACGGCTCCAATTCATTAACCATCGAAACTGAGGCGCGCAACGCATCGCGGAAAGCCGTTACCCTTAACAGTATCGAAACGTTCCGCATTCTCAAAGAGGAGGGAGCCGCGCTCAACATGCCGGGCGTCTCAAAATGCCTCACCAATGGTGAAATGTATTTCGACGATGGTGCGCTTCACGACTTTTCGGCGGCGGGAACAGGCATTACACCTCCTGAAACGAAAGGCGTTACTCTTGCCAACAAAATTGTTTCAAAGAACCATCCCACCATCCATAGCTGGTGGAACACCGGCATGTTCAGCGGCTACGATAAAGAGGGCATCGCCATCGGCTATATTCAAAATGACAGGGGACTGGGCAACCTGCTTTTTGGCAAGTCTGGCGACGACGAGCTTTCAATAATTGCGGAGTCGGTGTATGCGCCCGGAATGACATTGAAACCGGGGAAAGACATCAGTTCGAACCGCGTGATGATCACCATTGCCGACAACCCTTATGCTGCCCTGGAAAATTATGCAGACGCTGCCGGTAAAGTGAACAACGCACGGGTGGGCTCTATTCTTAACGGGTGGTGCAGTTGGTTCTATACGCTTGCTGAGGTGTCGGAAGCAGAGGTGGTGGCGAACACGGCCTTTGCTGCAAAACATTTAAAACCTTACGGGTTGGAATATATCCAAATTGACGAGGGATTTCAGCGATGGCACGGCGAGTGGGAAGGTAACAGCCGGTTTCCTCATGGCATGAAATGGCTGGGTGATTACATCAGGAGCCAGGGATTCAAACCGGGCGTGTGGATTTCGCCATATGTCGTATCGGAACCTTCTGAAGTGTTTCAGCAGCACAAAGACTGGTTAGTGAAACGGAAAGATGGCAGCCTCCAGCGGGTGGGCGCCTGGCCCGAAGGCACCGAACCACCTGCCGATGAAAACCCGAAGCGCTATTGCCTCGACATCACGCACCCCGAGGCCGCGAAATGGCTGCACAACCTCGTCGGGAAAATCGCTAACGACTGGGGCTATGAGCTGATTAAAATAGATTTTGTTGCATGGTCCATTCTGGCGGCTGAACAATATTACGACCCCACGCTTTCTTCGGCGCAGGTATACAGGAAGGGAATGGAAATTATGCGCAAGGCTGCCGGCGATAAGTGTCATATTCTTGAGTGCGGACCCGGAGCGGTTACAACCGGGCTCATCGACAGCATGCGCATAGAGCTGGATGTGAATTATGGCTTTGCCGATGCTGCGTGGAACACGTACTTCCTGGACCAGGCAAGCAGTATGTCTGCAGCCGCAAAGAGATATTACTTCCACAAACGTACATGGATGAACGATGTGGATCATGTATGCCTGCAGCTTTTGAACAATGAGCAGTCGCAGGCGGCGGCAACGGTTATTGCCATGAGCGGTGGCAATATGTTTTCTGGTGACAGGTTGATACAGCTCGATGACTATAAATTAGATATTCTGAAGAAGATAACGCCTTCGTCCGGCGAAGCTGCGGTGCCGGTGGACCTGTTTGATTCGGATAAGCAGTCGGCGTTTGCGGTTAAACTGAAAAAGCCGTTTGGGGAGTGGACCGTCGCTGCGTTTTTTAACGCGAGCCTGACGGAGGCCATCGAAAAAACTTTTTCGCTGGATCGTTTGTGGCTGGAGCCGCGTAAAACATATCTCGCATTTGACTTTTGGAAGAAGCAGTTCCTGGGTGAAGTAAAAGACGAGCTAAAGGTTATCGTTCAGCCGGGCAGTGTTACATTGCTTTCATTGCATGAGGATACGGGTAAGCCGCGGGTGGTTTCTACTGACCGCCATGTTTTGCAGGGCGCCGTTGAATTGGAGAACGTTCATTTGGATGAAGATGCTAAAGCGCTTACTGGCGTATCGTTGGGTCCGTTGGGCAGTGCTCACAACGTGTATGTGTATGTGCCCGGCGAACATCCCTGGACATGGGGCGGGTATGTTTTGTTTCGGGATTATGGGTCGTATAGTTTGAAACTGGTTAATGCTAATGTAATAGAGGTGCATGTTCGCTTCGACAAATCGTCAAAGGTGCAATGGCAATTGAAGTATGAAGAATTCTTTGCGGCGCTATGAACGTTGGGGCTAAGTTAGTATCTTGTCTGTATAACCTGAACCCATGAATATATCGAAGTGCATTTTTGCTATTTTTTTATTGGCAATTGTTTCCTGCAATTGGGCGAAAGATAAAACCAAAGAGGCGGTGAATAAAACGGGCGAGGTTGTTGCCAAAGCCGGCGCTGAGTTCTCCCAGGG
>CBIGXK010000171.1:0-8125 GCA_966193805.1 uncultured bacterium
TTGGTGTGTGAATAGCAAAATATACAAAGCCGTTTTCCAAACTCGTTGATGTCGAGACCTTTTTCAATCGCAGCCTTCGCATATGCCTTTCCGTTACTAAGCGTAAAGGCAATTTCCTGCACTGCGGTGCTGCCCGCTTCGCGTATGTGATAGCCCGAAATAGAAATGGTGTTCCATCTTGGCAGCTCGTTGCCGCACCATTCGAAGATATCGGTAATGATGCGCATGGAAGCTTTGGGAGGGTAGATGTAGGTTCCCCTCGCGGCGTATTCTTTGAGGATGTCGTTTTGGATGGTGCCTGTTAATTTCGAAAGATCGGCTCCCTGTTGTTTGGCGACCGCCACATAAAAGGCAAGCAATATAAATCCTGTTGCGTTGATGGTCATGGACGTGGACACTTCGTTGAGGCGAATGCCGTTGAACAGTGCCTGCATGTCTTCAATGCTGTCGATGGCAACACCTACTTTCCCCACTTCGCCTTCGGAAAGGGGGTGATCGCTGTCGTAGCCAATTTGCGTGGGCAGGTCGAACGCCACGCTGAGGCCGGTAACACCCTGCGACAGGAGGTAGTGGTAGCGGCGGTTGCTTTCTTCGGCCGTGCTGAATCCGGCATACTGGCGCATTGTCCACAATTTGCCGCGGTACATGTCGGCCTGCACGCCTCTTGTGAAGGGAAATTCGCCCGGCAGTTCCGTCAACTGGTGATATTGGGCAGAGTCGCTGGTGTATACTTTATGGATCTCGATGCCTGAGTCGTTAAAGAATGGTTTGGACATGAGGTAATTTATAGGTTTAGCGCCACAAGTACAAAAACGGGATCAGCGCATGAGCTTTTTCGCTTCGAAGCTCAGCACTTCCGATACAACATTGTGCAATGAAACTTTCGGGTTTTGTACGATCATTTCGAGCAGTTGCTTGTTGAGGTCGGCACCCGATACGTCTGCAGGCAGGTACGACGCCACCTGGTTGATGATATGGATATTCTGTTCTTTAAGATTTTTTACGGCATCCCAGGCCTCGTTGCTCACATACAGTTGCTGGGTGATGTTGTGGTCGAACTCCTGCCTGATGGTTTGGGTGAGGAGCATCTGCATGTCGCGACCCGACAGGTGAGGGTCGTTCAGGCGCTGGATGAGGTTTTGGAGGGTGATCCTTTCCGTGAGCAGTATCAGGCGCTCATAGGCCTGCAACTGGAGCTGGAGGGTGTCGACGCCTTTTTCCGGGCGTGGTGCCGGTTGGTTTCTTTTCGCTTTTCGCTGTTCTCTCCAAAAGATATAAGCCAGCGATCCGCCGAGTATAAATGCGATAAAAAACGCTCCGATCATTTGCCATGTGTCCATGGGGAGGGAAGTTAGAACTTAAAAGTTAAAAGTTAAAAACCGGCAGTCGGCTCCCGTCTCCCGCCTCCCGTTTGCCCATTGCCTTCCCCGCCGTACCTTTGCCCGCTCAATTTATGAAATACGAATACGAGATAACCAGGAGGAGAACGTTCGCGATCATTTCGCACCCCGATGCCGGTAAGACCACCCTTACAGAGAAGCTGTTGCTCTTTGGCGGCGCCATACAGACCGCGGGAGCCGTAAAAAGCAATAAGATCAAGAAGCACGCCACCAGCGACTTCATGGAAATCGAAAGGCAGCGAGGAATTTCTGTGGCCACCAGCGTGATGAGTTTTGAATACGAGGGCATACTGGTTAACCTCCTCGACACACCCGGTCACAAAGACTTTGCTGAGGATACTTACAGAACCCTAACGGCGGTCGACAGTGTAATTCTTGTGATCGACAGCGTAAATGGTGTGGAGGCGCAAACCAGGAGGCTGATGGAAGTGTGCAGGATGCGCGACACGCCGGTGATCGTGTTCATCAATAAGATGGACCGCGACGGTAAGAACAGGTTCGATCTGTTGGAAGAAATAGAAAAGGAACTGAAGATTTCGCTTCACCCCATGACTTGGCCGATCAACAGCGGGAAAGATTTTAAAGGGGTATATAACCTGGTGGATAAGAGCCTGCTGCTGTTTACAGCAAACACAAAGGCTACTGAAGACGATTCGATTTCATTCGACAATCTTACCGATCGTTCGCTCGACGAAAAGATCGGCGAAAAAGACGCAGAGATACTTCGCGAAGATGTTGAGCTGATAGACGGAGTATATGGTGGGTTGAACGAAAAGAATTACCTCGACGGAAAGATAGCGCCGGTGTTCTTTGGAAGTGCCATTAATAATTTTGGCGTGAAGGAGATGCTGGATAACTTTATTCGCATCGCACCCATCCCGCGCAGCCGCGAAACCACCACGCGCGTGGTGGATGTGGGAGAAGATAAGTTCAGCGGATTTATATTTAAGATACATGCCAACCTCGATCCAAAACACCGCGACAGGATCGCTTTTTTACGCGTGTGTTCAGGGCGGTTTGAACGAAACAAATATTTTCATCACGTGCGGCTCAATAAGGATATCCGGTTCAGCAACCCCTATACTTTTTTGGCGCGCGATAAAGATGTGATCGATCAGGCGTTTCCCGGCGATGTAGTGGGGCTGTTTGATACGGGCAATTTCAAGATTGGCGACACGCTTACCGAGGGTGAGGATTTTTATTTCACCGGCATCCCTTCTTTTTCGCCGGAAATATTTAAGGAGGTGGTGAACAAGGATCCCATGAAAACAAAACAGTTGGAGAAGGGAATTATGCAGCTTACCGATGAAGGTGTGGCGCAGTTGTTTACACAATATGGAGGGAATAAGAAGATCATTGGTTGTGTGGGCGAACTGCAGTTCGAGGTAATACAGTACCGGTTACTTCATGAATACGGGGCCTCTGTTCAGTTTAATAGTGTGCCGTTTTATAAAGCTTGCTGGATTACCAGCGGCGACCCAAAGAAGTTGAATGATTTTACCAGGTTTAAGTCTTCAAATATTGCGGAGGATAAGGATGGGCACCTGGTTTATCTTGCACAAAGCGAATGGTTCCTCAACACGGAAAGAACGAATAATCCGGATATAGCGTTTCATTTTACGAGCGAGATTCATAAAGAAACGGCGTAGCTCCCGTCTCACGTCTCCCCCGCTGGCGGCGGTCGCGCAAAACACTTGATTTATATCCCCCGCTGGCGGGGGTGGCGCGAAACACTGGATTTATATCCCCCGCTGGCGGGGGTGGCGCGAAGCGCCGGGGGTGGACCGTCTCACGCCTGCACTCCCGTATAATTCTGCGGAGTGATCCTTTTCAATTCTTTCTTCACGGCAGCAGAAACCTTCAGCTTATCAATAAATGCGTGGAGCGATTGCTTGTTTATCCCCGACTTTCCGCGCGTAAGCTGCTTCAACGCTTCATAGGGCTCCGGAAAATTTTCTCTCCTTAAAATAGTTTGAACGGCTTCAGCAACAACCGCCCAGTTATTCTCCAGGTCGTCATCTATTTTTTCCTGGTTCAGCACCAGCTTCGACAATCCCTTTTCAATGGAACGGAACGCAAGGATCGTGTGTGCAAAAGGCACACCTATGTTGCGCAGCACAGTGGAATCGGTAAGGTCGCGCTGCAACCTTGAAACGGGCAGCTTCATGGCAAGATGATCGAACAGGGCGTTGGCAATGCCGAGATTGCCTTCGGCATTTTCAAAATCGATGGGATTGACTTTATGCGGCATAGCCGACGATCCCACTTCGCCTTCCCGCAGCCGTTGCTTGAAGTAGTCCATTGAAATATAGGTCCAGATGTCGCGGCAGAGGTCGGTGAGGATATTGTTGATCCTGCGCATGCCATCGAAATGGGCTGCGAGGTTGTCGTAGTGTTCGATCTGCGTGGTGTATTGCTGGCGTTGCAAGCCAAGTGTTCCTTCAACAAATTCATTCGCGATTTTGATCCAGTCTTTTTTGGGATAGGCCACATGATGCGCGTTGAAATTGCCGGTGGCCCCACCGAACTTTGCTGAAAACGGAATCTGTATGAAGAGTTCTACCTGGTTCTCGATCCTTTCAATGAACACCATCAACTCTTTGCCGAGCTTTGTGGGGCTGGCGGGCTGACCGTGGGTTCGCGCCAGCATGGATATGTCCTGCCATTCGTTCGCCAGCAGCTCCAACTGCCGCTTCAGGTTTAGCAGCGACGGCAGGTATTCGAATTCAACGGCATGTTTCCATGACAGGGGTATCGCCGTGTTATTGATATCCTGCGAAGTGAGCCCGAAATGCACCCATTCTTTCAGATCCGCCGCTTTTGCTTTTTCCAGTCTTTTCTTTACAAAATATTCCACCGCCTTAACATCATGGTTCGTAATGGCTTCGGTGGCTTTTACCTCGGCGGCATCCTCCTGTGTAAATTGATCCGTCATCTTTTTCAGCGCCGACCTGGCAGCAGCACTCAGCTTAAAAAATTTATTCTCGCCGAGAAAAAGAAAATATTCCGCTTCGATCATTATCCTGTACCTGATCAATGCAAACTCTGAGAAATATTCATCGAGGTGATGCAATTGTTTTCTGTAGCGTCCATCGATAGGGGAGATAGCTGTGAGCGAATTCAGTTCCATGTAAATGCTTTAAAATTGCCCGCCGGGCTTTAACTTTGCGCCGTAAAATTAAACTAATTGAAGAAGATAAAGGTTGGAATAGTCAATTATCTGAACACTGCTCCTTTGATCTACGGATTACAGAATGGCCCGGTGATGAATGAAATAGAACTCATCCCCGATTATCCTTCAAAACTTGCCGACGGACTGATCGGCGGATCCATTGATGTGGGCCTCGTGCCGGTTGCCGTTATTCCGCATTTGGACCAGTGGTGGCTGGTGGGCAATCATTGCATTGGCGCCGATGGTTCCGTAGCCTCTGTTTGCATATTCAGTGAGGTGCCTATCGAAAACGTAACGAAAATAATACTCGATTACCAAAGCCGCACTTCGGTTGAATTGGCAAAAGTGCTGGTCACTGATTACTGGAAGTTGAATGTTGCACTGGAAGATGCAGTTGCAGGATTTGAAGACCAGGTGAAAGGAACAACGGCTGCCCTGATCATCGGCGATCGCGCACTGAAACAGAGAAAAATTTCGCCGTATTGTTATGACCTGGCAGAAGCATGGAAAAATTTTACCGGCCTTCCGTTCGTGTTTGCGGCCTGGGTGAGCAATAAACCTCTCGACGAGCGTTTTGTAAAGATGTTTGACGATGCCAACGCATATGGCGTAAAACACATTGCAGAAGTAACGGCATCGCTCGATAACGATCTTTTCGATCTCGATGAATATTTCCGCAAACACATCAGCTATTCTCTTGATGCAAATAAAAAGAAGGCGCTGAAGAAGTTCCTGCAATATCTCGATTATTCCATCAACGTACCCGTGTAGCAATTTTTGTCAGCGAATAAGGGTCAACATCCCTTTGTGGCTGACTAGCCCGCACACGGTGGCTGCCCTTAACTTGTAAATGTATCCGCCCCCGGGCTGCGGAATTCCGTTGACAGTACCGTCCCAACATTCAGAAGCGTTCTTGGTGGAGAATACCATTTGGCCCCAGCGGTTGTAAATCATGAATTGCTCCACATCTGCATCGCCCCACCGTGCAATGCCAAAACAATCGTTTTTACCGTCGCCGTTTGGTGTGAAGGCGTTTGGTAATGACGATAGTTCGCGGACCGAGTGGACGGTCACGTTAATATTGATGAGGGTGTCGTAATTACAGGAGTTTTCGCTGATGTTGACGGTGTACGTAGTGCTTGAAGAAGGAGAAGCGGTGATGGTAGGCGAAGAAACGCCGGGTAATGGCGTGTTGGTTGTCCATCTATATTCATCTCCTCCGGCTGCCGTAAGCGTGACCTGCCCTCCCTGGCAAATGTTCGTGCTCCCTGTAACGGAAAATAACGGCCGCGGCAGTACGGTGATCTTCACCGAATCCTCTGACGCACAATCGTTACCTGCCGCCGATACTTTCACTTTGTACAACCGGTCAACAGCAGTGACAGCCACCGGGTTTGCACTGTTTACATCATTCAGGCCTGTTGTGGGTGTCCATTGATAACCTGTACCTCCTGTAGCTTGCAGGTGAACCGGTGAGCCGCTGCATATTAATGTGTCGTTGCTAATGGAAACGCGGGGTTTGGATTTTACGGTAATATGAATGCTGTCGGTAATGGGTTCAGCGCGGCCCTCAACGGTGGATTTTACGTAGTACACAATACTTGCCGGCGCGGTAGTTATCGGTGCAGCGGACGTTGGATCGTCGAGGTATGTTGCCGGCGACCATTCGTAGGTACTGGCGGGTAACGTGTTTATCCGGAGCGGCGAACCTTCGCAAAGCGTCGTGTCGTTTTGGATGATCAGGCTGTCGTAGCATGCCACAATGTAAATTTCTTTGCAGAAGCCGGATGAAACCGGCATGCCCTCGTCGGCCTTCAATTCAATGATGTACGATCCCGGTTTGCTGTACTGTATGGCGGGTGGATCCTCGAGATCTGACGTGGCGATATTCACGTTGCTGCAATTGCTGAGACTTATGCGAGTGATCGTACTGTTATTCTTGTTCACCGCGAATGCGCAGAAATCGTTGCCCACTTTTTGAAAAGGCGTGATGCAGTTGGGAAGGTCCATGTTTCCTGCGGTGTGATTGATACCCGCGCTCGGTAAATTTTCATAGTTGTTGCCAAAGCCGAGCTTGATAACTGAATTGTATTGCGGATGACCATTGAGTACAAAGGCGGAAATCTGGTCGCATGTCGTTAAGAACGCAAGATCCTGTGGCGACTGTAGCGAATTTCCGGCATTACCGAAATTGGATGCTGTTGGTAAACCCGACAATGAGTTGGTGAAGTCGAGGCGCGTAATCGTATAAAAGCCATTGATCCTTGTTTCATCGAAGCCGTTTGTGATGAACAGCCGCCAGATGCCGCCGTCGTTAACGGCGGCGATTCCAAGGGGATAGGCGAGGTTTCCGAGGTTGCCGAGATTGTTTCCTGTGGGCGGATTTTCGAAACTGCTGGTAAAATTGAATTGCGTGATGCTATTGGATTCGGCGTTTACGGTAAAGCCATACCAGGTATTATTTTCCCTGATGAGTTGAAGATCTCTCGGGTCGTACATGTTTCCCTGGTTGCCCCAGTTTTTAATAGCGGGTGAAGGGTTTTTTATGTTGGTGCCGAATGAAATGATCAGCAACCGGGGGCTTGCACCTCCGGGCGGATAACCGGCTACGATGACGGCGTACCATTCGCCTTCGTTTTGCACTACCTGTATGCCACCGTTTCCCGCTACTGATGGCAGCGTGCCACTGAAGTTGCCGAGGTTGAAGACTGTAGGAATGTTGAACAGGCTGTTGCCAAAGTCCAGCCGCACCAGGTTGCCGCTTTTATAGTTGGTGACAAAGCCGAAGTAGTCGTCGCCGGATTTGACGATGTCCATGTAAGCCGGTTGGTCGAGGAGGCCGGAAAAGTTGCCGAGATTGAATGCTGTGGGTGCCTGGTTGGCATTGGGTGCGCAGAAGTTCCAGCGATAGGTGGTGGCGTTGGTGGAGGTGTTGGTGATGTTGATTTCGTCGCCTGTGCATGCGGTATCCGGCGCATTGAATCCCGCAATTACATTTTGTGCTTTTAACGGGAACGGCATTGCGGCAATGTACGCGATGCATAGTAGTGTCCACTTCATGCGTTAGGCCCGCCACAGGTTTACAGCAATTTATCGAATTCTCAGCGAATGAGGGTAAGAATGCTTTTGTGGGTGACGAGTCCACAAACGGTACCTGCTCTGACAATGTAAACATATCCGCCCTGCGGCTGGGGGATGCCGTTGAGTGTTCCGTCCCAGCATTCTGAAGGACCTTTTGAGGAGAATACGATTTGTCCCCAGCGGTTGTAGATGGTGAATTGTTCTACTTTCGCGTCGCCCCAGTGTCTGATGCCGAAACAATCATTTTTGCCATCGCTGTTTGGTGTAAATGCGTTTGGCAGGGATGAGAATTCGGGCAGCGAGCGCACTGTTACGTTGATATTGATCGTGGTATCATAGTGACATGCATTCTCGCTGATGTTAACGGTATAAGTTGTGTTCGAGATAGGGGACGGCGAGATGATCGGGGATGTTGCGTCAATGTATTGGCCCGACGAAGTCCATAAATAGTTATCGCCACCGGAAGCTGTTA
>CBIGXK010000172.1:0-8103 GCA_966193805.1 uncultured bacterium
GTCGTATTATGTCGATGTCGCCGTCAAAAACTACGCGTCCGGCGTTTATATTGTCCGGCTCACCGGGCAGTCGCAAACGTCGAACCTCAAACTTGTGGTAGCGAAATAAGATCCGTGTATCCTTCACTCAATGCTCATCGCAAAACCGTAGATTATGAAACATGGATTCTTGCTTTTGTTGTCTTTTTTCGTGTATTCTCTTCAGGCGAACGCCACCACCTATTATTTTTCCACTTCCGGATCAGACGCCAACAACGGCTTAAGCAGCAGTAAGCCGAAACAAAGCATTGCCGCTGCGAATGCACTGATGAAGAACGGAAATATCATCCTGTTTAAACGCGGAAATACCTGGTATATTCCCAGAAAAGGCATCGTTCTGGACAACAGGTCCAATTGCACGCTCGATGCCTACGGAACGGGGAACCGCCCGATTATCGCCGGTATGGATTGGATTCGCGACACATGGACCTATGAAGGGAAGTACATTTGGAGCAATGCAACGGGCTACGGCGAAGCACTCCGTGTTTTCGTTAATGGCGTTTCCAAAATTAGCCTGGTCGACAAAGCCAACAACAAAGCCGCGCTTTCAGATCTCAACACAACCGACGAATATTATTTCAATAAATCTACAGGAAGACTCTACATCCGGCACACATCGGCCACCACTCCGCCCGTTAACGTTCTTATCGTTCCCGGATTTCCCGCTCCTCCCATTGTGAGCATGTTGAATACAAAGAATGTTACGATTCGCAATATCGCTTTTCGAGGAGGAGGAAATGTTTCTGTTATCCGCATTTACGCGCCCAGTTCAAATATTCTGATCGACAACTGTATGATCACCCACGCAAAAGCGATAGGCATTTTTGCGATCAACACCAAGCAAAATATGAACGTGGTGGAGAACCTGGTGATCCAAAATTGCATTATTGACAAAACATGGACAGTAGCAGAAAACAATCTAAAACCCAACCTAACCCTTGAAGGCGATGGCGTGGCGTTTATGCATGGGGTGAAAAAGAGTATTGTACGAAACTGCAAAATTACGAACTGGGGGCACAATGGCATCAGTGTGCTGGCTTCCCAATACACCACGGGCATCTATGGCGTGAAGTATAATAAGTTCGAGGGAAATGATATTTCCGCAGGTAATTCCGCCTATATGCATGCCATAGGTGTTCAGGGCTTCAAAAACCTGGCAATGTATAACATCTTTAAGCGGAACTACTGTCATGGCTTTAGCGCTGCTAACACCATTGGTGGCAATAGCAATTTTGTATTCAGCAATATTTTTGAAAACGTTAAAGTATCGCCACTGGTACAACATTCGCAGGTGCCTCATGCGATAAGTTTATCCACCTGGACGTATAAGGACGTAAGAGGAGTATCCTCGAGCTTTGAATGTAAAAATAACTGGGTTGTCAACAACACCATGTACAACACAGATACGTACTCTGTTTTAGTCGACCGTTCCAATAGAAACGGCGATGTAACGACGCTTCTCGACAATAAAATTTATAACAATTTGATGTTGAACTTTGGAATGGACACCTCCTTCGTGTTCGAAAAAGAAAATTCCAACCCGCCGCTGAGATTGGGCCTTCGCATTTTGTCGAACGTTACGCCGCGCAGAACTTACATCCGAAACAATAATTTTTGGGTAAAGTGGAAACCTTCCAGTACTTGTGCTGTAGCCATGTACACCACCACCTTTGGCACCTATAACGCTGCACGATTGAATAATTGCCGCGATTGCGGCAGCGGGCTCGTTACGGGAAATACGCAATTGGACCCGCGTCTCGGCGCGTTTTACAAACTCACCTCTTCTTCCAGTGCGCTGCTTAGATCGGGTGGATACTCGTACAAGTCGAGCATAGTCGCCGCCGGTTTACCCTCCGCAGAGTTTGTTGACTATTACGGTAAACCGTGGCCAAACCCTGGTACCAGTGTAGGAGCTATTCAGTACTGATGTATGCGCTAACCTGTTTAAACAGTCCTTATGTTCAAAAATTATTTCAAAACCGCATGGCGCAATTTGTGGAAGAACCGCATTTACTCCCTTCTTAACATATCAGGACTTGCTATCGGCATGGCTGCATGCATTCTAATCCTGATTTTTGTTGGTTATGAAAGAAGTTTCGACAGCTTTCACACGAAAAATATCTATCGGCTCAACGAAGTGCAGAAGTTTGAAGGGATGGTTTCGTCTCAAAAGGTAGCGTTAACCATGTTCCCTATGGGGCCGACACTCAAAAACGACTTTCCCGAAATAAAGAACTATACAAGGATTAACCGCGCCGAGAAAATACAATTGAACTACGGCGATAAAAAGTTTTATATCGATCACACCTGCTTCGTTGATTCTACATTTCTTGAGCTGTTTGATTTTACAGTAACAAAAGGCGACCGCCGTCTGATGCTCGACAGGAAAAACAGCATTGTACTCACCCAGGCTACGGCAGAAAAGATTTTCGGACAGGAAGACCCGATGGGAAAAACGCTGGCTGCCTATGACCACGATACGACCCTTTTTGTTGTGACAGGCGTGTTGAATAATGTTCCTCAAAACTCTCAAATACAGTTCGACGCGCTTGTGCCATTCAGCACCATTGCACAGCCCGACTGGATGGACAACTGGGGCGGCAACTGGTTGAACACCTACCTGGAACTGGCGGCAAATGCCAATGCAACTGCATTGCAGCGAAAGTTTCCTGACTATCTCAAAAAACATCTATCGGCAGATAATGTAAAGAATTATGAGTTGTTCCTGCTTCCTTTGAAAGAAGTGCATGCAGGAGCTACAGATATCGGCCTGGATGGTTTCAATTACCAACAGTTTGATAAACGCTATACAAATATTTTTTTCATTATTGCACTTATCGTATTGCTCATAGCCTGTGTCAATTTCATAAATCTTTCTACCGCCCGTTCCGCAGAAAGAGCAAGAGAGGTGGGCGTCCGGAAATCTATCGGGGCACTGCGCTGGCAACTATCTCTTCAATTTGTATGCGAATCGGTGATGCTTTCGCTGATCGCACTGATAGTGGCCGTTGGTCTTGTTGCGCTTTTTTTACCGTTGGTAAATAATTTAAGTCAGCGGCATCTTTACTTTCCTTTGTTTACTAATTGGAAACTTTTTCTTTCTCTTCTGTCGGGCACCACCGTTCTCGGAATGCTTTCCGGACTTTATCCGGCAGCATACCTGTCCTCCTTCCTTCCAGTAAAAGTTCTGAAAGGCTCTGTACAGGTTGGAAAGAACAAGGCTTTGCTAAGAAATGTGCTTGTTGTTACGCAATTTTCCTGCGCCATTTTTCTCATCATTGCAACTGTTTTTGTGTTGCGGCAACTGAACTACATGAAGAACAGGCCGACGGGTTTTAGCCGCGACCAGATCGTCAGCATATCATTCGACCGTGGAGGGTATCAAAAATTTGATGCGTTGAAAAACGATTTGTTGCAGAGCACATTGATCTCTTCTGTCACGGCTTCACTGGACGTTTTGGGCAGCCACCTTGACCAGTCGGGCGTTCGATTTAAAGGAGATGGACCAACGCGACAGTTGGCGGCAACCAGGTTAATTGTTGATCACGATTATTTGACGACCTATAAAATACCCCTGGTGGCCGGCAGAAACTTTTCCGCTGAGAAGACGGCTGAGGGCAAGGAATATATCATTAATGAATCCCTGGCAAAAGAATTATTGCAGGACGATTCTCCCGGCAATATGTCATTTTTACTTGGCAGGCAGTTTGGCTTCGATTCTTTGGGGCACATCGTGGGTGTAGCAAAGGATTTCAATTTTAATTCGCTCCATCACAAAATTGAGACGCTGTTTATGTTCAACCAGTCGGAATGGGGCTTTAAGAACATGTCGGTGAAAATAGATGGCAACAGGCCAAAAGAGGCGATCTCCTTTATTCAGTCGGTATGGAAGCAGGACTGCCCCGGCGTGCCGCTGGAGTACCAGTTTTTGGATGAACATTTTAACGAATTGTACAGGGTAGATTCACAGGTAAGCACCACCGTCGGCATCCTTGCGATATTGGCGATCATCGTTTCCTGCCTCGGTTTGTTTGGCCTTGCCTCTTATTCCGCAGAAAGAAGGTTCAAGGAGATAGGAATACGCAAAGTTTTAGGCGCTTCCGTTTCGGGTGTTGTGGCGTTGTTGTCAAAACAATTTATCGGCCTTGTTGTAATTGCCAACGTTATTGCATGGCCCGTAGCATGGCTTGCATTAAGCCGCTGGTTGCAGGATTATGCCTACAGGGTAAACATCAGTTGGTGGGTTTTTGCCGTTGCAGGAATTGCCTCCCTGTTCATTGCTTTAATTACAGTTAGCGCCCAGGCGGTTAAGGCTGCCATCGCCAACCCCGTGAAGAGTTTAAGAACCGAATGATCTCATGGCCTTTGGCCCAACACCTGTTACTGATTACAGCCGGTTCACCACACTCAGCATTTTCGATAATTGTTCCTGCCGCGTGGGGCGATACGACTCGTCCCACAACTCAATTAACGCAGGATGCAGCTGCCGGTCGAGCGAAGTTTTTGCCAGGCGGCGCAGTTCTTCCTCCATCATCCCTTCCAGGTAGAGTTGCGCGAACGCCACCGCAATCACCGCCGCGTCCATTCCCACCAAAAACGGTAACCCGAGTTCATTTTCCCGCATATAGTGTTGAATTTCCTCTGGGTCCCTCTCATGCAAATCAAAAGGCGGATAGCCCCACTCATCTAATTGCTGTTCCAAATACGTTAGTGCACGTTGATCGCTGTTGGCACTTCGCCAGGCGGCGAACCCTGCAAAAGTATCGGCGCCATCGTCGCTGCCGAATGGTCCGCTCTCTTCAATTGGCGAATAGAAAAAATCTTCATCCATCAATTGCTGGGCGACAGGATGCGCCTGCTTGAAATTCGGGTGTTCCATATCTCCAAAAATTACCGATTTCTGCTCATGAAATTCCATTTTTTCTTTGGGCCGGCAATCAACCCGCCGTATCTGTATAGCAAACCATAACAGCGTAAACTATTAACCTAAATCAAAATCTGCGCGGTTCAAACCTTTTATGTTCCCCGGACAGATTTCAAAAGGTACTTTTACGTGGTATTCAATTTCTCTTCCGCACACTACCTTAACTCTTTTAGTTTTTACTCTACTTGCACGACCCTCTTAAAACGATGGTGGGAAATCCATGTAATCCCTTCTGAAGGAGCATATATAACATCATTATACCTCACCTCTAAATTTTATTCGTATGCAACAAGTTGTAGAAGACGTAAAACTTAAAGTCGTCGATTCCGTGGCTGCAAAAGGTTTCGCCGCGCACCATGCGCAAGACCAGCTTTCTCCCTTCGTCTTTAGCAGGAGAATTCCCGGACCGAAAGATGTGGCTATCGAAATCCTCTATTGCGGTGTTTGTCACACTGATGTTCACCTGGTGAGAAATGACTGGGGAATATCTATTTATCCGATTGTGCCCGGGCATGAAATTGTCGGACGCGTTGTTAATGTTGGAAGTGAGGTGACTAAGTTTACCGCAGGCGACATCGCCGGCGTAGGCTGCCTGGTAGATTCGTGCAGGCATTGCGACAACTGCAAGCACGGACTGGAACAGTATTGTGAGAATGGATGGACACTAACCTATAATAGTCTCGACAAAGACGGCAAGACACCAACTTTCGGCGGCTATTCAAATAACATTGTCGTAGACGAACGCTTTGTTCTGAAAGTGTCGCCAAACCTTAACCTGAAGAACGTCGCCCCGCTGTTATGCGCCGGCATTACCACTTACTCACCGCTTCGCTACTGGAAAGTTGGGGCAGGCCAGAAAGTAGGCATTGTTGGCTTGGGCGGCCTTGGCCACATGGCCGTGAAATTCGCGGCTTCCTTTGGCGCTGAAGTGACGATACTTAGCAGGTCTCCGGAAAAAGCGGCTGATGCTATTAATCTCGGGGCGGCGAAGTTTGTGCTGACGACAGATGAGGAAAGCGTAAAAAAGGTAGCTGGCTATTTTGATTTTATTCTCGATACTGTAGCTGTCGAGCACGACTATAACCTGTATCTGGGCATGCTTAGAAGCAGGGGCACAATGGTTTGTGTCGGCATTCCAACCACTAATATCCAGGCCTCTCCACTCGGCGTTATTTTCTTTGGTAGAACACTGGCGGGATCGTTGATAGGAGGATTGCCGGAAACACAGGAAATGCTTGATTATTGTGCCGAAAAAAATATAACAGCCGATGTGGAAATGATTAATATGAAAGATGTCAATCAATGTTATGAACGTTTGATTAAAGGTGATGTCAGGTACCGGTTTGTAATTGACATGGCAACGCTTTGATGGTTTTATTCTCACTTTTTACGAATAAGATCAGAGGGCGGCTGCCCGGCCTAAAACTATATTTGGAATTAGCTTATTTCGTTTCATAATTTTAGAGATAATTACAATTCATTGATATGCGACCGGGGCTCAAAGGCCTTTCAATGATTACATTGCTGGCCATTTCATGTGGGAGTGAAAACAGGGAGTCTGCGCCGGCTTTGATCTCGCTGAATTTAAAGCGCGGCGATATTGTATCCTGCGGTCCTGCCGAACCACAATACGGAAGCGTGAACTTTGACATTACCGCTTCGGATACCATCCAAAAACAGTTTAACCTCGGGTTGTCCCTACTTCATTCTTTCGAGTACGACGATGCCGAAAAAGTTTTTGCGAAAATCATTGACCAGGACTCCAAATTCGCCATGGCCTATTGGGGTGTTGCCATGAGTAACAATCATTCATTATGGGCGCCTCCGACACCTGCTGAACTGGAGAAGGGAGCGGCCGCTATTGAAATAGCACAAAGTGTAAAGGATAAATCCGCGATGGAGACGGCATTTATTGATGCCACCGCTGAATTTTATAGAAACCGGGCGTCTGCGGATCACGCATCGCGAACCGCAGCCCTGGAAAGAGCAATGGAAAAATTGTATGCCAGGTATTCACAGAACATCGAAGCGGCTATTTTTTATTCTCTCGCCTTAAATGCCGCTGCGGATCCAAAAGACAAATCATTTTTTAAACAAAAGAAGGCCGGTAAAATTCTCGATAGTTTATTTGCAACAAATCCAATACATCCTGGCGTTGTGCATTATATCATTCACAGTTATGATTATCCTGAACTGGCAGGTGCCGCACTCGAGGCTGCGCGAAAATACGCTTCCATAGCGCCTTCGTCGGCACACGCGCAACATATGCCCTCCCATGTATTTACGCGCCTTGGATTGTGGGATGAAGACATAACGTCCAATCTTGCTTCGGTGGCATCGGCGAAATGTTACGCTAAGAATAATGGCATAGATGGTCATTGGGACGAAGAACTGCACGGCCTCGATTACCTTGTTTACGCTTATTTGCAGAAAGGGGATTCTGCGGAGGCGAAGGTTTATGTGGACTATTTAGACACCATTAAGAAGGCAGAGCCTGAGAATTTCAAGGTGGCTTATGCATATGCGGCCGTTCCGGTAAGATATGTACTTGAAAGCAGGCAGTGGAACGCTGCTGCCAAGCTGAAATTCCATCCTGATAATTTTCCATGGGAACGCTATCCCTGGCAAAAAGCCATTCTTCATTTCGGCAGAAGTATTGGGAATGTTCATGTAGGAAATATTCCGGCTGCGGAAAATGAGGTACACAGCATGAAAATTTTGTATGATACATTGATTGCACAGGGGGATGTTTATAAAGCCGATCAGGTCCTTATTCAAATGCAATCGGCGAAGGCCTGGATATTGTTTAAAAAGGGAGAGAATGATGAGGCGCTGAAGCTTATGCAGGAAGCGGCTGATAGGGAGGACAACACGCAAAAGCATCCTGTTACCCCTGGTGAGGTGCTGCCGGCGCGCGAGATGTTGGGTGATATGCTGCTGGCGATGAATAAAGCTGATGAAGCGGTTGCCGCTTACGAAGCAGATTTAAAGACGCATCCCCACCGCCGCAATGGTTTGATAGGTTTGGCATCCGCCAAAGATCAAATCAAGAAAAAGTCCCTCTCGCGTTAATTAAGTCGCCGCCTGTCACTTCAGTAAACCTCCTGGTATAGCAACCGCTGCTTCAAGGCTTCGAGCAG
>CBIGXK010000173.1:0-8090 GCA_966193805.1 uncultured bacterium
CTGATGCGCAGGTAAGTGCCGCAGCGGCAAAGATTGCCGTGCATGGCCGATTCAATTTCTTCGTCGGACGGATCAGGATTACTTTTCAAGAATGCAACAGCGGTCAGTATCTGTCCCGACTGGCAATACCCGCACTGGGGAACGTCGTGTTCGAGCCATGCTTTTTGCACGGGATGATCGCCCTTTTCGGAGAGCCCCTCGATGGTGGTAACTTCTTTGTTCTCCACCTGCGATACAGGCAGTACGCACGACCGCACGGCCTTGCCTTCAAGCAGGATGGTACACGCACCGCATTGCGCCATGCCGCATCCATACTTTGTACCGAATAAATGCAGATGATCCCTCAACACCCACAATACGGGTGTGCGGGGATCCACATCCACTGTCTTGTTTTGACCGTTGACGTCCAGGTTGATCTTAGCCATGAAATTGAGATTTACCGGAAAAAGTTCAAAAAATGCTTTAATAAATGTAAGAAAAAAGTAAATTTTGTATCGGCACAATTCGCCGGAACTTCCTCACAAAAGCCGTTACCCGTTATCGGCAAATCGCGTTGTTTACCTGTATCCCTCTCGTTGCGACTATTTGGAAAAACCATTTTTTATGTCATACGATCATCTCCGGTCTGAAGCTATTCGCTACGACACGCTCGAAGTAAAGTTCAAATGGTGGGACTGGTTTTACACCTACCTCGTACTACCCTTTAACATGCAACCGCAAACACAATCGAACTGGTGCTGGGCAGCCACCTCAACAAGTGTTTCAAAATTTTATTCATTTTTCAGTCCGTGGACGCAGTGCAAAGTTGCCGGCGCGGAACTTACCCAAACATGCTGCGCGAACCCTGTTCCGTCTCCCTGCAACGTGCCCTGGTATCTCGACCGCGCCCTTACCCGCACCCAAAACTTTGTATCTTACCAGGGTGGCACCATCACCTGGCAACGCGTTAAGCAGGAGCTCGAAAACGGCCTCGTTGTAGGCACGCGCATCGGATGGAGCGGCGGTGGCGGGCATTTTATGACGATCCACGGCGTTTCAAGAATTGGATTGACGGAATACCTGCACATCGACGACCCGATCTATGGAAAGAGTGTGCTTACTTACAACCAATTTGCTACTAATTACCAGGGAAGCGGCACATGGACGCATACCTACTTCACAAAAAAACATTTTTATTTTATGTGGTTCAAAGATCTCGTATTCGAGCGCGCACTGCTAAAACCCATTCCCGAATTAAAACCCCTGAGGCGCGTGTACGACAAGCCAATGGAGGCAAGGGAACGGGTTCAGGAAGGCAGCTACAACATACCGCATCATGCCTACCTCATTGGCCTCGACGAGGTGAAACGCGGCTTCAGGATGCCTTCGCAGCCAAGGTCGCTGCGGGTGGTTGAAATGCAGGAGGAAAATCCGGTGGCTTTGTATGAAGTGGGTCTCAATCCCGAACAACCGGAATTGATCCAGATGCAGGTAGGCGAGGCATATTTCAACCAGATCAATGAAGGACTCGGCAGGTTGAAAGGTTATGCCGAAAAAGCAAAGCAGCCCGGAGAGTTACGTTTTGTAAAAGTGCCGGCGCTGAATCTCGAGGCGTGGTGGATGCACTACGATGGCGATGCGAAAGATGTGTTCGTTCCTGTAAAAAGATTTGAGAATGAAACGTCGGTCGACTGGAACAAAGTGTACGATGAACAATCTTTCACCCAGTTGGTGCAGGAATTGTCGCGCAAAGTAAATGCCGACGATGATCAGCTCGGTGCGGGCGGCGGAGCCATTAATTTTTAATCATCAAAATTTAGTTATCAGCAATCCATAAGGGTTTCATGGGATATTGGATTTCAGCACGGGCCGGATGTCTATCCGGCCCTTCCATTTTCCCATGCAGGTCGAGCAGGTAAGCGGTGAGATTCGTTTCGGTGGAAATCTGCAATTTTTTACGCAGGCGGTAACGGCTTATTTCCACGCCTCTTACAGAAATGTTCATCAGCCTGGCCACTTCCTTGGTGCAAAGGTTCATGCGCAGGTAGGCACAAAGCTTCAATTCGTTAGGGGTAAGATTGCGGTGTTGATTTTTAAGGGCAACGAAAAAATCATTGTGCACCTTGTCGAAGTGAATGGCAAAATGCTCCCAGTCGGCATCCATATTTTCATCTTCACCCAAAGTCTTGATCATCTTTTTTATTGCATCAAGCGTACCCTGGTCCTCCGTGTTTTTCGTAAGCCTTTGCAGTTCATCTTTAATCTTGGTGATGAGCTCGCCCTTCTTAACGAGGTGCATCGTGGCTGCGGCCATCTCCTGGTTTTGGTGATTAATCTCTGCTTCTAGTTTTTCATTGCGCAGCTTCACAATTTCCTTTTCATTTTTATCAAGCTCCAGCTGATGCAGCTTGCGTAGACGATCCTGCTCTTCTTCATACCGCAATTGCTGTATGATAAATTTTTTCTTTTGCCAACGATAGGCGAGGCACGCACACACCACTGCGAGTAATGCATAAATAGTGCATGCCCACCAGGTTTGATACCAGGGAGGCAATATCACAAAGGAGTAACTGCTCCCTGCAGATTCTACCCCCTGCTTATTTCTTGCTTTTACAAAAAAATGATAGGTGCCTGCAGGCAGGTAAGCATACTCCTTCTCTGTTTTTGGTGCCCAGTCCGACCAACGCCTGTCATACCCCTGCAGGTAGCAGCTATATTCAACTTTAGCCTGATGCTGATAGACGGGTGCAGAAAAGCCGAAATGAACGGAGTTCGACTGGTAGGTTACCGAGGGCGGGTGAGCCTGGTTATCCGCTGCATCCCGGGAGTATCCATAAAACAACACACTGTCCTTCTTCCCGGTGATGCGCACTTCCCTGATGTGCGCGCGGATTGGCCTCGACATTTTTTTATACCGTGCATAGTTAATATGAAAAAAGCCTTTTTCCGCGCCCACAAAAACGTTGCTGTCATTTAGCGGATAGACCTGTTCAAAACCACTCGCAAGTTTATTATTCAGCTCGTTGATGTAAATAATTTTCGGCGCGTCAGCTGAAAAATCGGCAACGCCCAAATTCTTATCAAACACAAACCACACGTTCCCGGATGCATCTTCTTTCAAGTAACGAATAACTGTTTTACCAAAAATTCTCTGAAAAAAAGCAGAGGGCTCGAATTTATCGGTATTGGCGTTGTACTCATAGATTCCGCGATCCGTTGCCGCCACCAAACGGTTCTTTATCTTGAAGACGTAATTGTTGTGCGTTGACAATCCATGCTTCTCTCCGTAAAGCCTGACCGATGGTTTACTGTCTTTGCTAAAGGTCACCCTGAAAATTCCTTTGTACGGATGAGACACCCAAATGTTGCTGTCGTCTATCGTTACGAAACGGGCCGATTCGAAGGGCGCGGAGAGGGTTTTATCAATCGTGTTCTTTCCCTCGAAAGTATAAAAGTTGATGCCTTTATACGTACCCGCAACCATCACTCGAGACGGCAACACCGGCGACAGCGGCAAAAAGGCCCAGAAGCCGGTGGACCTGTCCAGCGGTATTGCCGTATTTTCGTCAATGCGGAAAGCCCCTTCGTGATGCCCGGCAAAAAGTTCATCATTTACAATGGAAAGGTTCCATACCTGGCCTCTGGCATTTCGGACCGGTGTAAAATCGGCCTTCACCAAACTCAAATCGCCGCCATCGTTCTCTCCCGACAAGGGTGCAGAAAATAAACCACCCGATGTGGCGATGTATAGGCGGTTATTATGAATGACACTTGAATAGCCGGTTCCGGGGTTTTGATAATCGGGCCGGATATTTTTGATAGGATTGCTATAGGTAACAAAGTCTATCCCGCCACTGAGCCCGAGCCATAAATTTCGACTTTCGTCCGAGAAGGTGCATAGAACATTATTGTTCTGCAGACCCTCATGACGGGAAAAATGCTGTACCAGGCCGCCGTTCCTGTTGATGATGAAGCAACCATTCATGGCCGTGCCCAGCGCAAAGTGATTCTCATCGAGGCGGGTTGCCGAATAGATGGACTGCGACGCAATTTTATCAAGAGCGGGAGTAGTGATCTTGCGGCAAGCGCCGCCGCTTAATACAAAAATGCCGTCCTTCAGCGTGGTGACCATCGTCGAATCGTCGCCGAGTGCCAACACACCGGTAACGATGCATTTGGGCGGCAGGGAATTCGTCAGTATCCGCCAGTTTCCCTTGTCAAACACAAGGAGGTTGGAATGTTCATCCTCCACTACCACTCCCGTGTAGTCTAACCCCAGGAAAAGCCACTCGCCGGCAGTAGGGTAAACGGTTATCTTTTCATTTTTGTAAAGAAATATTTTCTGGTTGGCGCGAAAGAATAGTTGACTGCCGTGCTTTACGATGTCCCACACGTCTGAGAACGATCTGTGCGCCGCCGGAATTAAAGGAGTGAGGGAATGATAAACCAGCTGCCCAAACTTACCCGGAGAAAAGTAGCCTATCTCATCCTGGCCCCCTACGTAGATCCGGTTTTCCGCACCCATTGCCAGCGAACGTACGATGGTCTTATTGGGTAGTGGATATAGCCGCCATTGTGTACCGTCGAAACACAATAGTCCCTCGTTATTGGCGAAATACAGCAGCCCGTTTTCGTCCTGGCAGGCATCCCAGTTTTCGGTGCCGGCCTTCAACGCTTCTTTTGAATAATTGACTATTTCGGGCAATGCAATGGTGTTCTGGCAAACACCATAAGCGCACAGGCACAGCGTGGCAACAACAACCGTCAGTTTTTTCATAGTAGCTAGTCGCAACACCTGTAAGTTAACACTTGTTGTGTTATTGAAGTACTGTTTTCGGGCCCAAAAGCCTATAGATGTAGTATTGATGTACTTCGAAAAAGGCGAATACTGTTTTTTAGGAATAGTTTACGTGACCCAAAACAACCTGAATTCTTAACGATTCTTAACGATTCTTAACGACTGCTTATGAAAATGACAAAAAATGCAGTGCTGTTATGCACATTTATTCTTCTGTCGGGCCTTTGCACCAAAGTTTTCTCCCAAACATTGGAGGTTACGGGCAGGGTTACCAACCGGTTAACCGGCGAGCCCCTCGAAGGCGCCACCATAGGAATAAAAGGCGGCAGCGCTACCGCCACCACCCTGCCGGATGGTGAATATCGTATTTCAGTTCCCAAAAGCGGCAGCGTGGTCGTTGTAAGCTACGCCGGCATGCTAACGGCCGAACGGGTGATAACGGGAGCCGGCGCACAGAACTTTGAACTGGAGCCCGGACAAAATAACCTCGATGAGGTGGTGATAGTCGGCTACGGCGCTCAAAAGAAAACCTCGCTTACTGCATCGGTGGCCTCCATAAAAGGAGTGGAGGTACAGCGCCAGCCCGTAGGCGACCTTACCAATGCGCTGGGCGGAAGGGCCGCAGGCGTGGTGTTTACCCAGGCCAGCGGCCAGGTGGGCAACGATGCTTCCCGCATTCTGATCCGGGGTATCGGCACCAATGGCAACTCGGCGCCGTTGCTCATCGTTGACGGCGTGCCGAGAAATTTCAGCCAGTTGAATCCTGCAGACGTCGAGTCTATCAGCGTATTGAAAGACGCGGCAGCCGTGGCACCTTACGGTTTGGGTGGCGCGAACGGCGTTATCCTGGTAACCACTAAAAGAGGTAAAACGGGCAGGCCCACCGTTAACTATGATGGGTATGTGGGTTTTCAGAACCCAACAGTGGTTACTCATTTTGTAAGCTCCTACCAGCATGCGTTGATGAAAAATGAAGGAGCGCGTAACGCCGGCTCGGCAACGGTGCCCTTCAGCGACGAGGTTATCCAGAAATACAAAGACGGATCGGACCCGGACGCCTATCCTAATTTCGACCCCATCGCCGACATGCGAGTGAAAAACGCGTTGATCACCAATCACAGCTTAACCCTGGGAGGGGGCACCGACGCCATAAAATATACCATGGGGGTGGGCTACTTTAGCCAGGAAGGCATGTTCCCCGGTATGAAATATCAGCGTTACAACCTGTCAGCCAGCTTGCAGGCACAGGCCACCAAATCTACCGTGGTGGCACTCGCACTAAACGGACGTGTTGAAGACAGGCGGCTCACCGGTGCGGGCTATAGCGGTCAGGCAATATTTGAAAACCTTATCAATACAGTTTCTACATCAACCCCTGTAATATATAGCAACGGCTTGCATCCTTATTTATATGCCAGCTTCTACGACAATCCCAGCTTTCAGCACATCGTGGGCAACACCCTGCTCAGCCAGTTATCCATCGAGCAAAAGCTGCCCATAAAAGGATTGAGCATACGGTTTGTCGGATCGTTCGATCTCAACCCTTTCGATCCTTTCAATACCGACAACAGCGGTATCGTGAGCAACAGCCGCAACTGGAGCCAGGGGTTTTTCTATCATACGGTAGACACGACCACACGGCCATATGGTTATCCGAGAACAGATCCGGCCACACTTCCCAGCTTTAACCAGGAGTGGCGCCAAACGCAGGCATTCACTTACCAGGGTTACATCAACTATGCCCGCGCTTTTGGCAAGAGCGCCGTAACGGGACTTGTGGTGCTGGAATCCAGGAACACGAAATCGCAGCGGTTCAGTGCGGGAAGAAATAATTATAATCTTCCTATATCCGAATTATTTGCCGGCGGCGCAGGCGAAACGGATATCAGCAACGATGGTAACTCGATGGGCACCAAACAACGTTCACTCGTTTACCGCGCCACCTATGGCTTCGACGACAGGTACCTATTCGAATTCGCCGGTCGCTACGACGGGCACTACTATTTTGCACCCGGTCACAGGTTCGGATTCTTCCCTGCATTCTCGGCAGCATGGCGCCTTTCGCAGGAATCGTTTATGCAAGGTGTTTCATGGATAAACGAACTCAAAATAAGAGGATCATGGGGGCAATCAGCAAACCTCGCGGGCTCCGCCTACCAGTATCAAACCGGTTTTGAACTGTACGGAACTTCGGCCATTTTGAACGGAACGCAAACGCAGGGCTTGTTTGAACGGGCAGAAGCAAACCCCAACATCACCTGGGAAAAAGCCGACAAAACGGATATCGGTATAGAAGCCCGGTTGTTTAATGGATTGCTCAACATCGAGGCAGATTTCTTCCGCGAGAAAAGAAACAACATGCTGCTCAACCCTGGAGTAACAGTACCGGTCGAATATGGTGTTGAATTGTCGCAGGTAAATGCCGGCGTGATGTTGAACCGCGGATTTGAGCTCAGCGTTTCCAGCGACTACGTCATCTCGCGCGACCTGAGCGTGGGCTTCAGCGGCAACTTCACTTTTGCCCGCAACAAAATGCTCGAGATATTCGAAAACCCCGCTACATTCGACAATCCCAACCTCAGGAAAACCGGAAGGGCTCTTGACGTTCCATTCGGTTACCAGGCAATGGGATACTTTACCGAGGGTGATTTTACCGGCACCGGCGACCTGAAAGATGGCATTGCCCGCCAGGTGTTCACCGACAAAGTTTTTCCCGGCGACATTCGCTATGCCGATATCAGCGGACCGGATGGCAAGCCTGATGGCCTGATAGATTTCAATGACCAGATCGCGATGGGATATCCTGATTATCCTGCTGTTATTTACGGTTTTTCACCCTCCGTTCGCTATAAAGGTTTCGAATTGTCGTTGCTGTTCCAGGGCGCCGGACAAAGAGAAATCCAGTTGAACGGATCGGCCGTGTGGGCATTCGACAATGATAAAAATGCTGCGGTTACAACGCTGGACTACTGGACACCCGAAAATACCGACGCCTCTTATCCCAGGATGACCACCACTCCGAGTGCCAATAACTCGCAGACGTCTACCTTCTGGCACAGAAGCGTGGCCTACCTGAGATTAAGAACGGGCATGCTGAGCTACACCATTCCAAATACCGTTACCCGTAAGGTGGGGATGAGTGTTGTGACTGTTTATTTGTCGGGCCAGAACCTGATAACATGGACGCCCATCGACAACTTCGATCCGGAGGTCAGCGACAACAGGGGCTGGTATTTTCCTACACAAAAAGCAGTAACGGCCGGGTTAAGGGTCCAATTCTAATTGTAAACATTAATAGTGATCAGTATGAAAT
>CBIGXK010000174.1:0-8056 GCA_966193805.1 uncultured bacterium
ACGTAATGTGGATATCGGGATCGATTTTTAATATTTTGCTAATTGCCTCTCCGATGATTTCAAATTCCCTTTCTACCGCCCGGCGCTTCGTTTTATTTGCAACTTATTCGTTAAATGACCTTCGGCCTTCGAGATGCTCTCAATAGAATGTACAGATTCCTGTATATCCAGGAGTAACTTCTTGATTTCAATTGTCAAAGCAGTGCGATTTTGTGGGCGTCTATATTCTGTACTAAGTAGGGGTTTTTTAGCGTCTTTTCGGTAACTAAATCTATATCCGTTTTTAACAATTGCTGAAGGGCGTGAAGTAGGTTGAAATAATTATCGGAATAACTAACCGTATTCATGTTTTCCGGAAACCGGATGATAAAGTCTACATCGCTATCAGGCCGGCGCGTACCTTTCACTGCGCTGCCAAAAGCATAAGCCATTTCCACTCCATGCTGGAGCAGAAGCTGGCGGATTTGCGGCAGATTATCACGTAGAAGACGGTCCATACATCAAAAATAGCAATTTCAATCTGGATAGAGCGAGGATGGTTTTTTATTCCATCCAGGTCACTACACACTCCGTCCCATGTAGGGATCCGTGTGGGTTTCTTTGCCGGTTTCAACTTTGCCGGCGTATCGTTTTATAAATGCGTTGTTGTTCGCTACACGGACAGATATATCATACCATCCAAAACTCTTCGAAAGGTCCAACACAATTCTCTCTTTCCCCGAAGCATTTATCTTTTTAGTCACAGCCTGCTCCTTGTAGGCGTTATCCGTAATCTCTATATTATAATCTCTCTTACCCGCGTTGGTTACATTCAAAACAACATTCCCCGTTAATTGATTTTTGTTGAGTGCGTTGGTTTCATATTCACAGCTCACTTGTATGTCCGGGTCTTTCGCGCTGCCGCCAAATTCGCGGAAAAAGCCATTCGGACCGTACAACCGAAGATGATAGTTGCTGTCCTTAAACGCAGCGAGCTTCCAGTTCTCCGACAAGCTATTGCCTGCCCCCACAGCAAAATGCCATACCCGAACAGGCTCAAAGGATTTTTGATTTTTCTTTTCCGCCTCAAGCGAAATGTATTCTCCCGGCGCATACACGATAAACGGCGATCCGGCCGACCGATCACCAAATACCTCGCTGTTCGCCTGCATCGTTATCTCAAAGCTCTTCTTATCCGCACTCAATTTACCATTGGCATACAACTCGTAAGGCAACGGACTCGCGGGCTTCGTGCCTGCTTCCTGCTGGGACATCACCGGCGAAGAAGCAGGGTCGCGGTTAATTTGCTCTATCTCTTCCTTTGTAAGTTTCTTAAAATTAGCAGGCTCATTCTTGAACTTTGCACTGTAAATCGACTCGAGAAAAGGCTCCCTCGAAAGGAACGGCAGTTTTTCCTGTTCGTCTTTGTCGTACGTTGTAAACGCGGATGTAAGGTTTCCGCAGATGGCACGCCGCCATGCACTGATATTCGTTTCCTTAATATTCTTATTGAATTTCTTATTTAAAAATTCTTCAAGAAATTGTAAAGAGGAAGTGTGATCGAAAACCTCTGAACATACCCTGCCACCTCGCGTCCATGGTGAAGCGATAATCATCGGCACCCTGAAGCCAAGGCCTATCGGTCCTCCGCGCGCTCCTTTCTTTGCAATGCCGTCTCTTAACTCATTCTCGAGCCGCACATGCTCAACGCCGGTGGTGTTTAAACCGGGAGAACATTTGCCCGTCAGCGGATCCTTGGGGTCGGGAGGTACAAACGGAGGCACGTGATCATAGTAACCATCATTTTCATCGTAAGTAAGAATGAAAATGGTTTTCTTCCACACCTCAGGATTTTTGGTGAGGATGTCCAATATTTCTGAAGTGAGCCACGTGCCATACCAGGGAGCGCTGGGATGGTCAGAAAAGTTTTGTGAGGGAATCAGCCACGACACTGTCGGCAGTTCACCTGCATCCACATCTTTCCTGAACTGGTGAAGCACGTCTCCTTTCGGAATCTTCAGTTCACGCTCCATGCCGCTGTCCGAATAGTTCAATGTGGTAAGCTGATGATAATCCGGATCGGCTGCATTAGTTGTAAACGCTTTGTGATAAATGTTTTTTTGGTGCTGTGATAGCTTTTCGAAATTTTCAGCGCTCCACTTTTGTATTTGTGCTTTGGTGTCGGTTAAAACTTCTTTTTTCTTAGCGATACTTTTTTGCAACTTGTCATAGCTCTTATCAGCGGCAGTTGTTTTCGCCAGTTTCGCCTCCAGCCCGGTAATTTCTTTGGGCAGTGTTTCAAGCCGCCGTTTTAAGCTGGCAACATAACGCGGAGCAAATCGCACATTGTAGGGAGATAGAAATTCTAAAGGATTACAACCGAAGTTGGACAGCCACGCGCTCTCTTCACCCTGGTATCCGCCGCCCGATGAAATATCGTTTTGATATACTCTCCACGATACGCCGTTTTCTTCGAGTCGTTCGGGAAATGTTTTCCAATGTGCCTCGCCGTAAGGAATTTCGTTTCTTATGTACGCTTTTGCATCCTCGCTTTTTTCGCCTTTTATAGTGCCTCCCCACAGGTATAACCGGTTGGGCCATGTGCTCGTCATGGCAGAGCAGAAATGCTGGTCGCACACGGTAAAGGCATCGGCCATTGCATAGTTGAAAGGAAGGTCCTCACGCGTGTAGTGCCCCAAAGTAAGCGGCATGTCGGCATATTTTTTATTTCCTGATCGCTTTGCGTTGAGCCATTGATCGTATTTACCTAAATTATTTGCATCAACCTGGCTGGCGCGGGAATGCGGTACCGATCCCATCCATGTGATCTTTGTGTCGCGAATGTCGAAACGGAAAGGTGCATACGTTTCACCTGCTTCATTTGTTTGCAGCCAAACCAAATTTTTATCGGGAAGCGTGATGGCTCGCGGGTCGTTGAATCCGCGAACGCCGCGCAGCGATCCAAAGCAGTGATCGAAAGATCGGTTTTCCTGCATGAGGATCACCACATGTTCGGCATCCAAATAGCTGCTGCCCAGCTTCGGGTCTATGGCGATGGCACGTGCAATGGAGGCAGGCAATGTGCCTGAAAAGCCTGCTGCGCCGGAAAATAAGATTGCTTTTTTGAGGAATTCTCTCCTTGTATCCATGGACGACGGGATAAAATGATGAAATCGATTGGGTTTGGCAATTTACTGCATTTAGTAACTCAACAGGTTCATGCATGCAATGGTTTCAAAATGATCATCTCTATTTCTTTAAAAAAGGAGAACCGATTATGCCGTATATTTAATGCTCTATAAAAAGAACTTATGACTAAGCACATGAGAATAATGGCAGTGGCAGCTACCATCGTATTGGCCTCCTGCGGAGGATCAACTCCTTCCGAACAGCAGGCGCAGACCAGCCAATCGGATTCTGCCCTGCCCGCTGTAGAAACAAAAGAACCGAATACTTCTTACCAACCCGCGTTTCCCGGTCAAACCAGGATCGCCGGCGCCAAAACAGAGACGCCATACGACTTTAAAGTGCTCACAAGCGATCTTAAAAGACCGTGGGGAATAGCTGTGCTTCCCGATGGAAGATTGCTCATCACCGAAAAGGAAGGCACCATGCGTATTGTAACCGTTACCGGTTCGGTTAGTGCGCCCATTACGGGCATCCCGAAAGTAAACCCGGCAAGCCAGGGCGGACTTCTCGGCATTAACGTCGATCCCGACTTCTCAAATAATAGAATGGTGTATTGGGTGTTTTCAGAATCACGCCCTAAAGGAAATATAACCTCGGTGGCCAAAGGAAAGCTTTCGGCCGATGAGAAAAAGATAGAAGGCGCGCAGGTGATTTATCGTGCGGAACCGGCATTCGAAAGCAACCTTCACTATGGCGGCAGAATTTTGATTGACAAATCAGGGAACCTCGTTGTAAGTACGGGCGAACGCTCCGATATCAAATCGCGCCCCCAGGCGCAACAACTTAACTCTGCATTGGGTAAGGTTGTGCGCATCACCAAAGATGGTAAACCGGCCAAGGGAAATCCGTTCCTCGACAATAAAGAAGCACGCCCCGAAATATATTCGTACGGACACCGCAACGTGCAGGGACTTGCATTTCATCCCGGAACAGGCGATTTATGGGAACATGAATTTGGACCGAGAGGCGGAGATGAGCTCAACAGGATCGAGCCGGGAAAAAATTATGGCTGGCCCACCATCACCTACGGAATTGAATATGCAGGACCAAAAATCGGCGATTCCATTCAGCAAAAAGATGGAATGGAACAACCCGTTTATTATTGGGATCCGGTGGTTTCGCCAAGCGGTATGACATTTTACAGCGGCGACAGCATTCCTGAATGGAAGAACAATATATTCATCGGCGGCCTCAGCAGCATGCACATCGTACGGCTGGTTCTCGACAATAACAAGGTTGTGGGAGAAGAGCGGTTGCTTGCAGGTGAGCAACAGCGCTTCCGCGATGTGAAAGAAGGCAACGATGGCGCCCTGTATGCCGTTACAGATGGCGGCAGGTTGTACAGGATATTTAAGAAATAGCGCACTATTCGCTGTTTACATCGCCAACCATGCCAGCAGCGCAACGGCGGCAATAAACACTATAAGATAAGTGAACGCATAAACTATCGTGAACTTATTCATTGCCCGTGGTTTTATTTATGAGGAGGCTTTGCGGAGAAACGGCCAATAAGCGGTTGCCCGTTTTTTGAACATCAACAACAGGATCAGGCAGGCGATTAAAACGATAAGCGCCAGAATGAACAACTCGCCGCCGTCGTTCTGTACAACGATGCCTAATTTGGTGAGGTGCCCAAACAATGCACCGCTCATCAGCACGATACCGAGAGCCGCTCCGAACACAGTCGTGCCGGGAATTAGCAATAGTACAGCAGCAATCAGCTCGGCGATGCCGACTAATATTCTTCCCCACGGTTCGAGGCCGAGTGTCGAAAAAATATAAACAGACTCTGGCGCCGCTGTAAATTTGAAGAACAGAGTTTGCAAAAGAATAATCGCAGGCACTATCCTGAGTGTCCATGCGATTACATTGAAAGTTTTGGTGTTCATATATTCATTCTTTGGATAGTTTTACGGTTGGCCACTTTTCATCGGCCACTTCTATCAGGCGGTGTTGATCCTGCGACCACATTTCTTTGACTTTCTTATTGTAGTTGAAATAGAGTTTGTCGTTTGCGATCGTCCATGTATCTGCCTGTGTTGGTGCTTTATGTCCCTGTGAAGTGCCGTAGGCGCACCATCCGCCGTATTGCGGAGCATATTTCTCGGGTGCAGCGGCAAACGCCTCCCTGTTTTCTTTGCTTGAAAATAACCAGGTTGCATTTTTATAGGAGTACGAGAATTCGTCGGTACCCATTACGGGTTTTGACTCGTGAAAGAATGCGACAACATCAAAACCGTTTATCGCAGTGCCCTTCGGCGCATATATTTCTGATTGGGCGTGGAGCTGCAGGATAAAGGCGGTTGTGAGCAAGGCGAGAATCAGTCGTTTCATATTCGTGATTTATTAGTGAGTGAACTTTTTCCAGTTGCCATCGGCCTTCTGTTTGAGATTGGCTTCATCTTTATCCCAGCTTTTCTTTGTGTTGTTAAAGAAGCTATTGTAAAACAGGTAGAGCTTGCCGTCGAGTACTTTGAATGTTTCAGGGTCCACCTCTACTTTTTCGCCGGTGGCGCCCATAGCATATGCACACCACCCACCGTATTGCGGTTGATATTTTTTCGGATTAGCTTTGAACGCCTGTAAATGCTGCGCGCTGACGAAGTGGTAAACAACGCCATCATACGTATAGTTGAGGTCGTTTTTCCCTTCGACGGCGGCGTGGTCGGTGAAGTAAGATACCGGGTCGTATCCCTCGATAGCCAGGTGATTTGACGTAACATTGTATTGGTTTTTGCCGGCTGCAGACTGGCCCTGTGCATTAGTAATCATTGCGGTATGCACCAAAACGAGTGCAAACATGTACTTCGTGAATGCAAATAGGAGATGTTTCATGCTGGCTTTGTCGCCGAAACCGGTTTTTCCTTACAGGGTGGATAAAATTTATTTACAGGCTGCAGCATAAAAATAATTTGTAAGGTTTGTGCGGCTTTAACGACTAACATTTTAAGTAATCAGTATCAATGTCGATAACTAAGTCGAACGCGATCAATCCGCGGGAGTGGGTAGGCAGTCATGCCGACTATCTATATGCCTTTGCCGTTGCGAGGGTGAATGATGAAGAACTGGCGCGTGACCTGGTACAGGAGACGTTCCTTGCTGCGTTGGAGAGAATCGAAAAATTTGAGGGCCGCAGTTCTGAGCGTACCTGGCTAACCGCCATTTTGAAACATAAGGTAATGGACGTGTACCGGAAGAGATCCAGCGGCTTGTCGTCTGTTCGTGTTGATGGCGTTGGGGAAGATCGGGATTATTTCGAGTCGGGAAATGGTCATTGGAAGGAGGAGCACCTGCCGCGGGCATTTGGTATCGAGCAATACGATCAGCTTGCCAGCAAGGAGTTTGAGAATATCCTGCGGCAATGCATGAAAAAGCTTCCGCCTTTGTGGTTTTCGGTTTTTACGATGAAGCATATCGATGATTTGGGAACAGAGGTGATATGCGGTCATTTGAAACTGTCGTCGTCGAATTTTTGGGTGATCATACACAGGGCGAAGGTTAACCTGAGGGCCTGCCTTCAAAAAAACTGGTAAAACTGATGGACATGGGTAAATTGAACAAGATAGCGTACAACTGCAGAAAGGCAACATTGCTCATTGAAAAGCAACATCTCGCCCGGCTGACGGTCAAAGAAGCTATTGAGTTGAATTTGCATTTGGCCGGGTGTTCGGTTTGCCGCATCTTTCAGCAGCAGAGTGTTGTAATTAATAAGATGATAAAGGAATTAGTCGATCCGAAAAGCATACGCACCGGTCTGGACAGCGATTTTAAGAAGTCTTTACAAGAGCAGATCAATGATAAACTGTGAAGGGAAGATTCTCATCGTCTCCTTGCAGAAAAGCCGTTCCATTTTGCATGCCTGTTTTTCGACGAAAAAATTATTTCCGCACCGGTCGAATATCTTACTTCATAAAGTGAAAACGATGCCGCACAGAGTCTCCGAAAAACTCTGACAAAGAATATCGCCGGTTTGGGTGAATCAGTTAAGTTTGATTAATTTTGAATTAATCAATTGATGGATGAACTTTTTACAATCATATAGCAAAGATATTTTTAGCCTTTGTGCCAGGCATAATGTAAAATCGCTTTACGCTTTTGGTTCTGTGTTGACAGACCGTTTTAATGAGAATAGTGATGTGGACCTGGTAGTTGATTTTTATCCCTCAGACGTCGCTACTTATGCCGATAATTATTATGATTTAAAGTTTTCCCTAGAGGATACGCTAAACAGACCCGTTGACTTACTGGAAGATAAAGCCATTAAAAATCCTTATTTTAAAAAGTCCTTGCAACGGCAACGTCAACTTATTTATGGACAATAGTATCAAAGCCTGGTTGTATGATATTCTTTCCTCGATCCATGAAATAGACAGCTATTTTGCTGGCGTGCCCATGGACTTTAAGGTTTATCAAAATGATTTGAAAACTAAAAGAGCTGTCGAGCGGAATATAGAAATTATTGGAGAGGCAATGAGCCGCGTATTACAGGCGGACGCCGGCATTTCATTGTCAAATTCCAGAAAAATTGTGGATACTCGAAACAGAATAATCCATGGTTACGATTCTGTTTCGGATGAAATTGTTTGGGGGATTATTGTTACCCATCTACCTAAATTGAGAAACGAGATTGAGCAATTGATCGTCGAATAGTTCCTTGGTAAGAGCACTGTTTGCTTATTCACTCATGCGGCAGTCGCTCTGGGCTGGTCTTCAGTTGTTCCATACATGGGCCAAATAGACGATCAGGTAGCTGAAAAGGCAGATGGCGCTCCTGGTAGTGACCGGGCCCAGGATATTTTTCCTCGTTTGTTTAAACGGGATCAGATAGTTGGCAATTGCCCAGAAGAGAACAGCGGCGGCGATGTCCCATAAATCGAACCGGCCATTG
>CBIGXK010000175.1:0-8054 GCA_966193805.1 uncultured bacterium
TTCTTTGTTTCAATTCTCAACCTATCACGCATCATAAACAACTTTTGCAATGAAAAGTAATCGCAGGGATTTTATCAGGTTATCCGGATTGGCAGGTATTTCAATGGTTCCTGCACCATTTGTAAAAGCCGAACCGCTGGATGAACTGACTTCCCGCATTGCGCCCGGTAAGCATTTCAACATGTCGGGATATGCGGCCCCTAAGCTCGAAACCGTAAGAATCGGATTTATCGGCCTCGGCCATCGCGGACCAGGCGCCGTTACCCGCATCAATAAAATTGACGGCGTTGAGATCAAAGGACTCTGCGACATCCGCCCCGAAAAAGCCGAAGCCGCTAAAAAAATAGTGGACAGCAGCCGCCATAATCCCCAATTGTACTCCGGCGGAGAGGACGAGTGGAAGAAGATGTGCGACCGCACCGACATCGACCTGATATACATAGCCACACCCTGGAGCCTGCACACACCGATGGCGGTTTATGCCATGAAGCACGACAAACACGTTTGCGTGGAGGTGCCCGCAGCCAAAACGGTGGATGAATGCTGGGAACTCGTGGAAACATCTGAAAAAACAAAGAAGCATTGCATGATGCTCGAAAACTGCTGCTACGACTTTTTCGAGCTGCTCACACTCAACCTCGCCAGGAACGGCTACTTCGGAGAAATCGTTCACGGCGCAGGCGGATATATTCACGACCTGATGGAGCTGAACTTCAACAAGGACGGTTATTACGACATGTGGAGGCTGAGAGAGAATGCCGAAAGAAATGGCGACCTCTACCCCACTCACGGTCTCGGACCCGTTGCACAGGTGATGGACATCAACCGGGGAGATAAGATGGACTATCTCGTGTCGCTCTCAACAAATGATTTTCAGATGGCCGAAATGGCGAAGGAACTTGCTGCGAAAGACGACTTCTTCAAACCATTTGCCGGCAAGAAGTACCGCGGCAACATGAACACCACGGTCATTAAAACCGCGAAGGGCCGCAGCATCAATATCCAACATGATGTAACCTCAACAAATGTGTATTCGCGCATTCACTTTATCAGCGGAACGAAAGGCTCTGCACTGAAATATCCCGAACCCGGCCGCATTTCCCAAAGCCACGAAGGATGGATAAGCGAAGAGCAACTTAAGGAACTTGAGAAACAATATCAGCCGCCCATCGTTAAGAAAGTGGGTGAGCTGGCCAAACAAATCGGCGGACATGGCGGCATGGACTTCCTGATGGATTGGAGAACGATAGACTGCCTGCGTAACGGCCTGCCGCTCGATATGGATTGTTACGATGCGGCTGCATGGAGCGCCGTGGCGCCGCTGAGCGAAAAGTCCATTGCGAAGAGATCCTCTTCCGTAGATGTGCCTGATTTTACTTCGGGCAGTTGGAAAACGAACAAGCCAGTGGATATTTCAATGAGCGAGGGTGCGAATACGAAAGTATTGGGTTGAGAAAGTTAAAAGTTAAAACTTAAAACTTAGAAGTTCTTTAGAAGAGGTTTTGTAAGACATAAAAAGGGTCCTCGCTGCGCGAGAGACCCTTTTGTTTTGCCTGATAAAATCCTATTTAATTTCCGGCCAACCCTGCCTGTATTTCCTTTTCACAAATTGATTGGCAGGTTCAAAATTAGTCACGCGCATATTTTTTGCATCCCATTCGAGCGTGATACCACGGCCCGGAAATGCATACCCATCACCCTTCTTCTCCCTGAAATTAAAACTCAACAGCGCGAGGTTGCCCATTAATATCGATTCAGTTAATGGCCCTGCGTAATCTTTGAATGGCGAATCCACAACGGCCTTTTCATAACCGGCGCGGCACGCATCCACCCACTGCACATAATGCCCCATGAAGCTGCCGGGAACTCTCGGATATTTTTTCTCCACGTGCGTTTCTGCAGTGCGTGAAGTGGGCAGCAACTGCGGCTTTGCACCATATACGTCAAAAGTGAGCTTACCTTTTGTACCAATCAGTAACGCGCCATTGCCCCCACCAGCAAACTGTTCGTTCGGTTTTAATTCTTCCGGCCTTTCCGGTTGTATGCCACCGTCCATCCACACCAGCTTAATATCCTTTCCATTCTTCAGCTTGTAATTAAAAGTAAGGAATGATGAAACCGGCCCGCTCTCGGGATAATAGGCTTCTTCAAATATGCCGCTATAGATCGTGCTCGCCGAAGCATGCACGCTGGTGGGATAACCCAGGTCCAGTATTTTGAAAACAGGGCCGATAATGTGACAACCCATATCGCCCAGCGCACCCGTTCCAAAATCCCACCAACCGCGCCAGTTGAAAGGAACCAGGTTTTCAATGTAATCATGTTTTTCAGCAGTGCCCAGCCAAAGATCCCAGTCGAGACCGGCAGGCACCGTGAATTTTTTATTTGGCCAGGGAATACCTTGTGGCCATACCGGCCTGTCTGTCCAGCAATAAACAGAATGTACATCCCCTATTACTCCCGCATCGTACCATTCCCTTGAAATGCGCAGGTCGTCGTGCGATGAGCCCTGGTCGCCCATTTGTGTAACCACCTTGTAGCGGTCGGCGGCTTCAGTAAGAATACGCGCCTCGTAAATGTCATGCGTCAGCGGTTTCTGCACATACACATGCTTGCCGAGCTGCATGGCATGAAAGGCAATGATCGCGTGATTGTGATCGGGTGTTCCCACAGACACGGCATCGAAGTGCTTGTGTTCCTTCTCATACATTTCACGCCAATCCTTGTAATATTTAGCTTTTGGAAATTTTTTGCGCAGACCCGCCGCCTGCCTGTCATCAACATCACACAGATAGGCGATCTCTGCATTCGGGCTTTTCGAAAATTGGGTGATGTCGTCACCACCTTTTCCTCCTGCACCCACGCCGGCAATTACAAGCCTGTCGCTGGGCGCCACATATCCTTTACCACCCAGCACGTGGCGGGGCACAATGTAGAATCCGGCAGCGGCGATACCCGTATTACGGATAAACCTCCGCCTGCTTTCATTTGATGCGGAATTACTGTTACTGTCGTCGTTCACCATGGAATGAGTTGAATTATTTTAAAAGAAATGAATTGCCATAGCAAGATTTTGCAAAATAATTAATTTCTGCCAGCGAATGTTCTAAGATTTATTTAAAAAGAGTAGGCGTTCGCTATTTGACGAACTTCGAACCGTATTTTACACCGTCACGCGTAACGATATGCAAAAAGTACAAGCCCCTGGCCTGTGATGCAAGATTTTCAATGGGATACCTGTTGATGCCCGGCTGTGCATAAACAGATTTGCTGTAAAGGATCCGCCCATTCATATCGGCTACCTTCACCTGCATTTCCCCTGGCGCATCAGCAAATATTTCATATTCGATATTGCCTTTGCTGTTCAGGAGGGTCAGCTTGTTTTCAACAACGCCACCCGCAATTCTTATTGTTTGCGAGTAGCGGTAACGGCCGTCCCGGTCAACTGCTTTAATACGGTAAAAACAATTTTGCGCCACTTGTTCATCAACAAAACGGTATTGCTTTTCGTGCGCCCCATCGTTTATCGCTGCTGTACTGCCGGCTTTCACAAATCCTTCTGCACCGTTGGTGCTTCTTTCAACAATATATTCCTTCAGATTGGCTTCGTTCGCCACTTGCCAGTAGAGATAATTTTTCGACCTGGCATGTTGCCCGAAGACGCTGAGAAAATGGACGGGCAGAATGGTCATGCCCCAGTCGTAGGGCACCATCTCCCGGAAATTGATGGAATACTGCCGTTCGGAAGCGCCACTTGCCGAACAACTGCCGCCCACACAGCATGCACCGATCTTAATGGACATAGACTGCGTGTTGGTGTAGTTCCAACTGGAGGCCACGTTTGTTTGCGTGAGCAAAATGCCGCTGTACTGCGTTTTTGGCGAGCTGAACCTGAATCCTCCCGAAGCAGACGAAACGGTCAGGTTGGTCGGGTTTTCAACGGTGTAGCTCGAGAGACCATAAGGTTCGTTGTATTCGCGCAGCTGGCCGCCGTTGCCGTCAATGTCTATCCCATTCGCAGTAAAGGCCGAAAGGGTAAGCGGAACGCCTGTGGCCGCATTATAGAAGCTGATGCTGAAGGTCATGCCCCAGCATCCGCCATTGCCGGTATTCGGACCGTTGACCACCGGTTGCCACGCCACCGACGACCCGCCCGAATTGGCATCGATCATGTACAGGCTTGCACCGCCTTCCTTCGCAGTGATGGTGATGACGGCGCTGATGTTAGTGGAACCTTCCGTTCCCACATTGTTGTAAGTATAAGTAGTGTTGATGGCACCCGGAGTTCCCGAAACCACCGGCGTGCCGGTAAACGACATGGTCGTTTGTGCGTTCGCGCGCAGCACAAACAGTGTCAGCAGAACAATAAGGACTGTTCTGCCACTCCGTTGCCGGTTCAAAAAGGGGGCGGGTATCAGTTTTTTCATGGATCGCCGGAAATATCGAACGCCGGGATGATCCGGTGTCGACTATCGTTTCAAACGCCAATTTAAGGCCTAAATTATTGGTGGCAGCGCAAAGCGGACGGTGTTCTCGAAATTTAATATTAGGTACACCTCACATGTATATGTAAATCAATTTATTATATCCATTAGTGACCGGAAAGAAGAAGTGAAAAAACTTTCGGCTCCTACCCAGTCCGAAAGCGGGTGCCAGCGCCCTAATTTCAGGTAGGTACCGTCCGGCAAATCGACCGAAACGTTTTCTGTGAGCTTACTGTAATTTTCGGTACCGAAGTGATGCTCCCAGGGCGCTGCAGGAAACCCAAGGTACCAGTCGTTCAAAAGCCCCGCTTTGGCGGCATCGGCCACATTATTGGCAAACCGGTCGCGAAAACGGCCGCCCAGTACGAGGTGGATGCTGAAGTGGTTGCCCCACCAGAAGAAGCTGCGTATCGCAAATACATCGTCTTTTTTGAAAAAACGCGGATTGTCGAGCATCACATAGGGCAGGTCCTGGTACCGTTCTCCCTTATAAATTTTCGGTGAAACGTACGTGGCCTCGTCCGGCAGCGCACCGGCGGTGGTCAGCAGACGCTGGTAACTGTCATTCAGCCGCCCGAACAAATCGTAAACTTTGTCGATAATCCTGTGCTTGGCCAAAATCCATTCACGATTATTCACAAGCGACGATTCCAGCGCAGTTAATTGAAATCCTTCAGTCATTATTGATGATTGGTAACAAAGTTGTACTATTATTGACAATCTATAAACGGTTTATGAAGATTATCACACTCACTTTTAGCCCCTGCATCGATAAAACCACGTCTATTCCCGATCTCATACCTGAAAAAAAATTGAGATGTTCCGAGCCGGTGCTGGATGCGGGCGGCGGCGGGATAAATGTTTCCCGTGCCATTAAAAAACTGGGCGGTGAGGCCACGGCTGTGTATCCATCAGGCGGATGCACGGGCAAGCTGTTCGACCAGTTGCTGGCCCGCGACCAGGTGCCGTGCATAAACATCCAGTCGCACAGTGAAACCCGCGAAAATTTCATAGTGGTGGAAGAGGCCACCGGCAAGCAGTTTCGTTTTGGAACGCCGGGCACCTTGTTGAATGAAGAAGAGTGGCAAAATTGCATAAAAGCGATTCGTGACGCGGAAGGTGCCGAATACATTGTTGCCAGCGGCAGCCTCCCTCCGGGTGTGCCGAACGACGTGTTTGCCACTATCGCCACAATTGCGAAAGAGAAAAAGGCGCGGTTTATTGTTGACACATCAGGCGAAGCGTTGAAACAGGCAGTAAACAAAGGCGTGTTTTTACTGAAACCGAACCTGAACGAACTCGGCGCACTGTCGGGGATGCCTGTGGCGGGTACCGCACAGATCATTGAAGCGGCGAATGAAATTCTTAATAAGAATGAATGTGAAGTGGTGGTGGTGTCGATGGGCGCCGCCGGCGCACTGATGATCACAAAGGACCAGGCAGAAAAAATACCTGCACCCCGAGTTACGATGAGAAGCACCGTGGGCGCCGGCGACAGCATGCTCGCGGGAATCGTACTCTCGCTTACTGCGAACGCCAGTCTGCTCGACGCCGTGCGTTACGGCGTGGCATGCGGTTCTGCGGCCACCATGAACCCGGGCACCGAGTTGTGCAGGAAGGAAGATGCTGAAAAGTTATATGCGCAAATACTCGAATTGTCGGCGCAGACCACCTGATCAATATACAACGTCACTGTACCGGTCGAAGTCGCCGATCTCAAGTATATTGGCGATGGTTTTTTCGCGCAGGTCATCGATGGTGAAACCAAGGCCCTCCAGCAACTGAGGATGTTCGTCGAGGTTTTTGTCGATGAACACAAGGTCGCTTCGATTCAGTTTCGAATAAATGAATTTTATAGTGGGCGAGTAGAGAATTTCGCACCTCAGCGGAATATGGCTGGCCCCTGCCCTCTTCTCCAAATATCTTATCTCCTGCGCATCAATGGGCCGGACCCTGCTCGCCGAATTGGCTACCAGCGCCAGCTCTTCTCCATTATCTTCAATGGGCCGGAACATGTCGTCATCGGGCTGTTCGCGTTTGTTAAGGATAAACAAAACTACCAGCGAACCCTCATTTTCTTTTGCCCAGTTTATTGCATATTCCACCACATGATGTGGTAAAAAATTTCCCGGAAAGATTAGTGTGGCAAAATTCATGACCTGGGTTTTACTTAAAGTTCGTATAAATCAGCGTTTTCTGAGATTAAAAATATTACCAAAAACGGTCCTCAAATCACATTTTAATTTGGAACGATCTTTACATGGTATGACGTGGAAAATAATGTTAAAACAAAAATTAACAACTATGACTTTAAAAAGGATAATACCCAATCTGTTGACAACAGTATTGCTGGTAACCGGTCCGGTATTTATGCTTTTCGCGCAGGAGGATACGTCATCAACGCAGCCGGATAGAACCTATAATTTCTTTGGCCCTTCAGGATATTCCGACGAAATGTTCATCTCTAAAAATATAGAAGATAACACGAAGGAAATAGAACTGTCAAAATTGGCGCTCGACAAATCTTCCAACGACGGTATTAAATCCATTGCACAGGATATGGTCGAACACCACGGCAAATTGCTGGAAGACCTTAAGCAGCTTCGCAGTGTTTCAGGTATTTCAGGTAATGAAGAAGATGCAGTCGCAGAAGAACAGGAACAAGTGGTAACGGAAGAAAATAATATGCAGAATGACAGCGCTTCGGTGACCAACCCGCCTGCGAACGTGAACCTGTACGATCCAGCCGCGATGCTGGTAAATGCCAGTCCCGAACAGTTCGACTCGATGTGGGTGAGGCAGATGCTGATCGATCATAAAATAAAGCTGGGCGAATTGCATCAGGCCGGGAAAACAACAGACAATCCGAAAATTAAATCACTGGTGAAAGAGGCCATACCTATGGTACGGAACATGCGCGACAAGCTGGAGAACGTAAATGATCCGCAGTTCACCACTATGATCTGGAAGAAAGAATAATCGCTATTGAACCATTCATGAGAGAAAGGCCGGATAATTCCGGTCTTTTTTTTAGCTTGCATGATGAAATAATCATGAAAAAGCCAGAACCATCCGAATATCATCCTTATTATAACGGGTACGTGCAACTCGTCGAGGACGGCAACTTCCTTCAGATCCTGAAGGAAAACAGCTTGCAGGTGAAATCATTTTTCGGCTCCATCAAAAAAGAAAAACAGGATTACAGGTATGAACCCGATAAGTGGAGCATCAAGCAGGTACTCATGCATTTAATCGACACCGAACGCGTAATGGCGTATCGTGCCCTTACGGTTGCACGCGGCGATACGCACACTGCCCTTCCGGGTATGGATGAGAATCTTTTTGCTGCTCACGCCAATGTTACGGGGCGTACGATCGAGGACCTCCTCAATGAATTCCTCGTGGTTCGCGAAAACACTTCTCTTTTGTTTGGGTATATGAATGACGCGGAGAGCGCGCAGGTGGGTAATGTGCTTGCGCACGCGATTACACCGCGCGCGCTGGGTTATATTATCATCGGGCATGCACAGCATCATCTGAACATCATTAAACAGAGGTACCTGTAGCTTT
>CBIGXK010000176.1:0-8002 GCA_966193805.1 uncultured bacterium
CGATTTTGCTCGTAAGAAGTATTTCTGACGGATTGGGAGGAACTGGTCCGCAGGGAATTACATATAAATTTTCGACTTGTGCAACAGGTTGGGCAAGCTCTTCCAGCCTTGTGCCACCTACAAGATAGTTGGTTAGTCCATGACCTTTGGGTAAACCCAAGCCGGCAAGGATCTTTGGTTTACGAAGGTCAAATTCCAGTATCACCGTCTTTCTTCCCGAGATGGCCAGCGTGGCGCCCAGGTTAGTCGAAATAAACGACTTGCCTTCTCCACTGAAAGAAGATGTGACCAGTATAGTCGGATTTTCAAATTTTTCGCCCAGCACAAACCTTAAATTACTTCTCAATATCCGCATTTGTTCGGCTACAATGGTTCGGGAACTGTTGGGAAACAGCAATACCTTCTCGTCAATGCTATGACCTATTTCGCCAAGAAGAGGTGCATCCAGGCCTTTAGTGATGTCTGTACGAGTGGTTACTTTGTCATGCAATAAATCTTTCAATGAAATAATACCAATGGGTAATAGCAACCCTAATAGCAAAGCAATTCCATATATCTTGACCGGTCGCGGATTAACAAGATTACTGATTGGCAAGGCCGTGTCAATAATTCTTGAATTCGCGATTGTCGACGCCTGTGCAATTTCGGATTCTTCTCTTTTCTGCATCAAAAACAGGTAAAGGTTCTGTTTGATCTCCTGCTGTCGCGCCCGTTCACGGCTTTCTCTTTCCCTTTGCGGTATAGAAGCAATCTCTTTCTTTATGGAACCGCTCTCCGCTTTCAACGCAGCAATGTTGTTGCGGTAAACGTTTTTGATGTTCGCCAGGTTCTGCAGCATCTTTACCCGGGCCTCCTCTATGTTCTTATCAATGTTTCTAATAACCGGGTTATTTTCGGTTGCGCCCGTTTGCATTTCCTGCAGGCGCTGTGCCACCAGTTTATTGTAGGCAGCCGAAAGCTCGACAAGCGTTGGATCTGTTAGACCCAGCGTCGACGGCACTAACGAACCTCTTTTTTCGGGTTGCTTGAGATAGTCTTCCAGTAATCCGACTACCTGTAACTGCACTTCCTGCTCGCGGAGATTGGTATTCAGTTCAGTTACATTCTCAAAATACATTGTTGATTGGGACGGCAGGTCAATGATCTGGTTCCTGGTTCTGAATCTTTGCAAATTGCCCTCAACACTGTCCAGCTGACTTTCCACCAACTGCAACCGGTCGTTGATAAAAGCCAGGATTTTCCTGTTCATCTGGTTTTTATCTTCTATGGCAGCATTGTTATACTGGCTCATGAGTTCGTTTAGGATAGCCGTCGCGAGTAGCGTGTTTTCGCTGACATAAGTTAGACTAAGAACATTCGACTGGTCATTGGCAGGTTTTACTTCCAATCCGCCTAAGTATTGTATAGCAGCCACCTCTCCCGGTTTCCATTCAACTATATAATTCCGAAATTCCCTGTTAGAATAGATTGTGTGATGTGGGTTTATCCTAAATTCTCCTTGCGGGATTTTAATAGTTTCATTCACTAACCATTCCTTCGAATCTTCACCTATCCTGAATTTCGACCAGTCTGCGCTAAAATTAAGATTTAACGAAAATGCATTGGCACTATCCTTAAGACTAATAACTTCCAACTCAAACGGCTGATCCGGGAAAACATCAACCACCTTAATATTACCTACTACGGAATATTTTTCTTGCAGGCCAAGTGCCTTGACCACCCGCTCCATCATCGTGCGGGAAGTGAGTATCAACATTTCGTTCTGCTTGTTCAACGTTGATTGGAATAACGAAAAATCGGAGAACATGTCCTGCGAATTCATTCCTCCTCCCGGACGGTTCGCATTGTCATCCCTTATCAACAACGTTGACGTAACACTATAAACAGGTTTTTTATATCGCAGGTAAAGCCAGGCCGCTGTCAACGACAGTCCAATCACGAGCACGAACAACCACCAGTGTTGGAAATATTTCCAAAATATCTCCTTCGCGTTGATCGTCGTCGATTCAACTTCGATATTCGAATACTGGTTATTATAATGACCGTTGTCGCTATTCATTCTCCCTTATTGTAAAACATTTATCGTACTGATCACCACGCCCAGCGCCGAAATGATGCCTAAAGCAATACTCACCCTCCGGAGACTCGCCTGATCGCTATTTGGCAGCTTCTTTTCATTCATCTCCACATACACAATATCGTTCTGCCGTAAATAAAAAAACGGCGAATCAAAAATGTCGCCCTTGTTCAGATCCAACGTGCCCGTTTGCCTGTTGCCGCCCGACGTCCTAATTACCCTTATGTTATTTCTCTTCCCATACACCGACAGATCACCAGCCAGGCCAATCGCATCCAATACCGTAACCCTTTCGCTCGGGATCGAAAAAGTACCCGGCTTCATCACCTCGCCCAGCACCGTGATCCTATAGTTCGTGAGCCTGATGCTCACGATAGCCGAATCTATATATTTCCTCACTCTCTCACTTAGCGCATCCGTAAGCTGTGCCCTCGTTAGCCCCGCGGCCTTCACATCGCCCACAAAAGGAAAAGTGATGTTGCCCTTTTCATTGACCAGGTAGCCCTGGCTCGGCGCCGCCGACACCGTTCCATCTTCAGCGCTGGCGCCACTAACGTTGGAAACAGGCTGGTTGAACAACCGCGCACTGCTTTCATTGGGGGTGATTACAGTAATGGACAGGATATCCCCTTTCTGAAACACAGGCTCGTATTCGACCATGGCTTTTTGCAATAAACTGTCGCTTATCCCTCTGAAATACAATGCCTTATCAGTTTGCTTCTTTGCCGAAACGCAAGAACCCAAAGAGATGATAACCGAAATAGTGAAGGAAAAAATTCTAAATAATCTCATAAGCAATGCGTTGACCCGACCACCGATCTGCCTGCCAAGATACCAAATGTAACATTTACTGGTCCGGGCATGGCTTCGCCTCCTCAGTCACAATTCTATTTTTGCTACTGATAAACGCGAACCCACACTAATATCTTGTTCACATCGTACCCGCAACAACAAAAAAGGGCATAAGAAAGTATTTGATAATACTTTTATACCCTTTGCAAATTATATTAGAAGACGGAACGGCGATTTAATGGGTTTTTCGATATCGAGACAAATATACCGGAATTAAAACCACGTCCAATGAGGAAAATACTCCAAAAGCTCCTGAAAAAACCTTTGTTGTGGCTGGCGCAAAAGTTATCTTCCTCCCCGCGAAAAGAAAAAGTGTTTTCATCGCTCGACGTGCTGCTCAAAAATATCAGGGACCGGAAAACGGGCTACCCACCCACCATTCCGTTCGACATGAACACCGCGAGGTTCATCATCCTGTCTGACCAGCACAAAGGAGGAGGCGGTGCGGCCGATGACTTCCGGAATGTTGAAAACACATATATGTACGCCCTTCAACACTACTACGATGAGGATTTCACCTTCATTAACCTGGGCGACTGCGAAGAACTGTGGGAATCGACGCCCTCAAAAGTTGTTGAGAAGAACAGGCTCACGTTACTCGAAGAGGCACAGTTCCTGGCCGGCGCCCGCTACCACCGTATTTACGGAAACCATGACCTGGAGTGGCACTACGCGATACAGCAAAATTTGTATCTGAAACCCATCTTTGGATCGGCGCTCACGGTCTATGAAGGGTTGCTGCTGACCACAAAATACAAGGAGAAAGATTACTCCATCTTCCTGGCCCACGGTCACCAGGGCGACCAGCGAAGCGATGGCAACGCCTTCAGCAAGTGGTTCGTGGCCGCTATCTGGACGCCCATTCAACGTTACCTGGAAATCAGCCTCGACGTGATTTCCGATTTTTTCGAGCTGGTCGACAAACACAATATCATCATGTACGAATGGAGCGCCACCCAGCAAAACCTCCTTTTTATCTCCGGTCATACTCATAAACCGGTTTTCGCCTCTCTCGATCATATTGACCGGCTGACCACCCAGCTTGAAAAGGCTATGGAGAACAATGATGTGGCGCTGGCCACCTCCATCAAAGAAGAACTGGAAAGGAGGAAACAGGAATATGCGGGAAAGAAGTTCGTGAAGACGATGGCAAAGCCAACTTACTTCAACACCGGCTGCTGCTGTTTTGCCGATGGCGACCTGACCGGTATCGAGATTGACGGCGGCTTCATAAGGCTGGTAAAGTGGAAGCCCGAGGGTAAGAAGGGCGTTCGAATCGTTCTTGAGGAATCACCGCTGGAGTACCTGTTCGAGCTTATAGGCACCCAGGATTGACACGCACTAAGCGTGGATACTAACAGCCTTCATAATACTACCTGCCAGCAGTTTCAACCGCAAGGTTGCCATAACTGACGCCGCTCTGCCCTCCTAAATTATCTTTCAACTTCAGCAACCGCTTTTCAACCAGGTAGTAAGAGGCTACTGCCGCAACGAAAGACAGCAACAAGGGAAGGATAAGCTCATGCGGCGCCACTGCCTGAGGATGACCAGTCATCAGGAAAACGAAAATAATAGGATAGTGATATAGATATATGCCATAGCTGATCTTGCCCACAAACTTAATCGGCCGATTCGTGAGCAGCCAATTAATGGCATTTCGCTTCCCTTCAACGCCGATCGCTACCAGAAAAATAAGGCAGCTTACCGGCGTAAGAAAAACGAGATTTTTCAATTGTTCCGGTAGCGTTCGGAACAATCCATAATTATCCAACAGCACGCTTATCGCAAAGACCGACACCGCTGCGCCGCATAATCGCAGAATGACCCGGTTGCTCCTGCCGAATAGTCCTTTTTCAATAAACGCGAAGCTGGCGCCAAGCGAAAGGGTAAGAATTCTGTATGCTGTGCCCATGTACATGAGCGCGTCCGCCTGGCCCCGGTCGTATGCAATTGAAGTAACGATAGCTGCAAGTATCGCGAAGGCAGGAAAGCCGTATAAAATCACCTTCTTCGCCTTCGAGAGCGGCAGCAGGTAGATCAGTAACGGCCAAATCAGGTAAAAATGTTCCTCAACTGCCAACGACCAGGTATGCCGCATAGCGTTGGGAGCGAAGTTTGTGGCGAAGTAGTAATTAGAATAGTACATAGCTACCGGTAGCATACCATCCCACGAAAACAAAAAGCCCACTGCCAGCAGCGTAAGGAAATAAATCGGGAATATTCTCAGCGCTCTTTTCAGGTAGAATCGCTTAAACGAAAAATCTTCCCGCTGTTTGTCTTTGATTAATATCCTGGTAATCAGGAACCCACTGAGCACAAAGAATATATCCACGCCGAAATAGCCAACCTTCAGGTACACGGGAATTGCGTTGACAGCCTTCCAAAAAATGCCGCCGTCGATAGGTGGTATGTGGTGGATCACCACCATCAAAACAGCGAATCCCCTCAACCCGTCTAAGGTTTCTATTTTTTTCATTGCCTGCCGCAAAGTATAAAAAATAGAGGAACGGGATTAGGTGCGCAGTTATTTTAGGATGTGTGGATTCTTCTTTATAGCTGCTTTGGCACTACGCTTTTATAGTGATCTAATATAAGCTTCCTATAGTGCTCTCCCTCTACTGGTATAAGTTGAGCTTATACGAGAGCATATGGAAAGTCCTTCGAGAGATATACCAGAAGTGAATGATCCGAGGGAGAAATGGCTTCGCTTTCAAGTCCACCCCCGGCGCTTCGCGCCACCCCCGCCAGCGGGGGATATGTTGACTCTTTTCTCCTATGGACGCATCGGCGGAGCACCGCCAGCGGGGGATACGCTTTGCGATCCTTAGCGCATTAGCACGGTCCGCCAGCGGGGGATACAGTTGCCCTTCGGACAAAACTTAAAACTGAAAACTCTCTCACGTCTCACCTCTCACGTTTGCCGTTTGCCGTCAAAACAACCTTCCCTGCTCGCCGGGACGCCTAAACCGGGAGCAGTCCAGCTCCAAACGCTCGTGGTTCAACCCATATTTGTGCGTGTACTTCCGGTACTGCTGCCCCACTATCGCCGCAACGCTCCCTTCGCCACGCATCCTTACACCCCACCTGCTGTCGTTCACTTTGCCGTCATGACTTCCCTCAATAAGGTGCCACACCTTGTCGGCCCGATCTGGAAAATTCTTATATAGCCAGTCGTGAAACAGCAATTTTATCGACCCGTTCAACCTGATAAACGTGTATGCCGAAAACGTTGCCCCCGCCTCGCTGGCCAGCTTAATGATCTCGTGCATCTCATGGTCGTTCAACCCCGGAATCATCGGCCCCAGCATCACACCCATCCGTACACCCCTCGAACTTAGCTCGCGGATCAACTTCAACCGCTGTTTGCCGGTGGTGGTGCGTGGCTCCATCACCCTTCTCAAATCTTCACTCAACGATGTTACCGATACAAGAATGGATACAAGGTTTCGCTCGGCCATCTTTTCCAGGATATCCATGTCGCGCAACATGCCGGCATTTTTCGTGATCATCCCGACCGGCTGGTTAAATTCAAGACATATTTCGAGCAGTTGCCTCGTGATCCTGAATTTTTGCTCCGCCGGCTGGTAGCAGTCTGTGTTCCCGCTTAGCCCAATAGGCACACATTCCCACTTAGGGTTCATTAAAAATTTTCTTAGCAATTGGGGCGCGTTTTGCTTCACGATGATCTTCCTCTCGAAATCCAGTCCTGCACTGTACCCCCAATATTCAAATGAATTACGGGCATAGCAGTAAATGCAGCCGTGCTCACAGCCCTGGTAGGGGTTCATGCTGTAAAACATGCCCACGTCCGGACTGTCGACCTTATTGACCAAACCCTTCGCGTTCTCGATTAAGTACTGCGTTGGACTGTTGGGGTCCGACCAGTCGTCAATGGATTCGATGTGTTCCCTGACCGTTTGGGTTTTTAAAAACTTATTGGGTGTGTTGAATTGCGCGCCTCTTCCCTTCAGGTAGGCGTTTATGTCTTGCTCGTTATCTTCCATCGTCAATTTCTTTACTGCGTTTATCTTTTATCCACCCCCGGCGCTTCGCGCCACCCCCGCCAGCAGGGGATACCATAGCCCGCAAGGCAAAACTTAAAAATTAAAAGCTAAAACCATCAACCGCGATGATGCCTCTCCATTCACACCTCACACTTGTCCACCCCCGGCGCTTCGCGCCACCCCCGCCAGCGGGGGATACCATGGCCCGCAAGGCAACACTTAAAAGTTAAAAGCTAAAACCATCAACCGCGATGATGTCTCTCCATTCACAACTCACACTTGTCCACCCCCGGCGCTTAGCGCCACCCCCGCCAGCGGGGGATACGTTGCCCATTGCTATCCCTCTCCCGTCTCACGTCTCACGTCTCACGTAAAAAACAGCTCCCCCTGCGTGGTGGCCACCGGCATATTCATAAACTCAAACCGCTGCACCACGCGATAAGCCCTCTCCCCCGCCGGCCTTTTCAGCAACAACATCCCGTCGGCAATCATTTTTGCCGAAAAATGCTTGTGCGAATATTCCAGCCACCCCTTCTCATACTGCCACGGCAGCAATTTCCGCCCAACCGGTATGAACGGCTCGGCGATAAAATGCGGATCCTGATCCGGATCGGCCTTCATCAGCTTCTGCACACTTTTCAACTCACGAATCAACTGCTGAACAGGAAGTTTCGTGGCCACATTAATATAAATGGTGTGCGACGGAAAACTGCCAAAGTCCCGCAACTCAACCTTAAATGGCACAAATCCCATCGCTATGTGCTGAAACCGGTTCACCAGCTTCTCCTCCAGCATGCTCCACGCAACAAATCTTACCAGCGCCAAATGCGGTTTTCCCGATAACGGCATCGAAGGCTCATAAGCCTCATTAAACGCAGACCTCACCGCAGAAATCCTGTTCCTCAGCTCTTCGTTCGGCGACAAGACCAACAGGTACTCGTTCATCCGGTACCCGGGCATCGCTGTTTGTACTTTTATCATACAAAACTAATTTAATTAGCATAAATATACTAATAATTTTAGTAATTATAATAAAATATTTTTTGCCCCCTGCAGAGGCAAAGTCATC
>CBIGXK010000177.1:0-7896 GCA_966193805.1 uncultured bacterium
AATCGCTACTTTTAACCGTTCAATAGGTTAATGGGTATGAATAGAATTCTCCTGGTGCTGTGTTTGGCCGGAATAGTGACATTTGCTTGCAACGATAAAGAGAAGGCTCCAATGACCGGGGAAGAGCCGGTTACCGTCGAAGAATTCATCGAGTTCTTTCCCAAAGTCGAACTTCCATTCACGATCGCGGATACCAGCCTTGGCCGGAAAATGGGCGATTCGTCGCTGATCGCCAATGCCGTATTTGCGCAATTCATACCCGACTCGATCATTAAGAATGATTTTGGAAAAGCGACCCCAAAAATATACTCCCTTGGGAGGGTGAAGGAGAGGGACCGCCAAACGTACCTGTTTGCGAAGGCGATTACCTCGTCAAAGAAGGTGGGTTACCTCATCACCTTCGGCAAACAGAATGAATACCTCAACACACTGCCAATCGTCAGCAATTCCGCTACCTACTCCTTCAGCTATGGAAAGCTCGACAAGAAGTTTCAGATCACCACTTACCGGGAAAAGAAAACAAAAACCGGCGAAGCGAATTTCAAACGCAACGTTTACATCTATAATGACGCCTCTAACGAGTTTACGCTGATATTAACCGAGCCGAACATCGATATCATCGAAGACATCATCAACCCGATAGATACACTACCGCAAAAAAATAAATATACCGGTGATTACCAGGTGAACAAGAAAAATTTTATTTCTTTCCGTGATGCGCGCAGGCCTTCTGAAATTCTTTTCTTTACACATTTTGAGAAAGACGGCGGAGAGTGCGTAGGGGAATTGAAAGGAACGGCACGTTTTGTGTCGGCCAAAACTGCGCGATACAAAGAAATCGGCAATCCGTGCTCCCTCGAATTCACTTTTACGTCGTCGTCAGTGACGATGAAAGAAGAGGGTTGCGGATCTTACAGGGATATCAAATGTTTTTTTGACGGCAGGTATCCCAGGAAGAAGGCAAAGACAACTAAAAAAGCCAAATAAAAAAAATCAACAGCGTTTACGATCGTTGTTGTTCATTTGCACAAAGTTTTCAGCTTATGGATTTTACTAATTACCAGGTACCCTTTAAACCAGATGATCGTTTTACTAAAAAAGTCGCTTACTTCTCCATGGAATTCGCCGTTCACCAACCGCTGAAAATTTACAGTGGTGGTCTCGGCTTTCTCTCCGGCTCCCATTTACGCAGCGCATATGAACTGAAACAGAACCTTATTGGCATCGGTATATTATGGAAATACGGTTATTACGACCAGGCACGTAACCAGGACCAGTCGCTCCAGGTAACATGGATGGAGAAATTATACAGCTTCCTGCAGGATACCGGCATACGGTACCAGATTAATATTCACGACCACCCGGTATGGGTAAAGGTGATGTACCTGGATCCAGAAGTTTTCAAGACGGCTCCGCTGTTCCTGCTCAGTACCGACCTTCCTGAAAACGACCATATTTCGCAAACCATCACACACCGTTTGTATGACGCGAATGTCGCCACCAAGATCGCGCAATTCATTTTGCTGGGCGTGGGCGGCGCAAAACTGGTAGATGAGCTTGGCTTCAATCCCGACAGGTACCATCTCAACGAGGCCCACGGCGTATCGAGCGTATTCTACCTTTACAAGAAATTCGGCAGCGTTGACGAGGTGAAAAAGAGGCTCGTGTTCACTACGCATACACCGGAAGAAGCCGGCAATGAGAAACACGACATCTATCTCTGCGAAAAGATGAGCTATTTCTGCGGCATGGGTCTCGACGAAGTAAGAAAACTTACCGGCCTCACCGATGCGCTGTTCAATCACTCGCTGGTGGCGCTGCGGTTCGCCCGCCTGGCCAATGGGGTTTCTCAACTGCATGGCAATGTTTCGAGGGCCATGTGGGGAAAATACCCGGGCGTATGCCCCATCATTTCCATCACGAACGCACAAAACTGGCGCTATTGGGCAGATAAGCAACTCTATACCTTTGCCGACGAAAATAATGACAAGGCGTGGGACGACAGGAAGAAATATCTGAAAAGAAGAGCCTTTGAAATTGTTGCCGACCAGACCGGCAAACTGTTCGACCCTGCGGTGTTCACCATCGTATGGGCGCGCCGCTTTGCGGGATACAAGAGGGCGGAACTCATCACCCGCGATCAGAAGAGGTTTGAAAAGCTGATGTCGAACGTAAAGTATCCCATTCAGATCGTGTGGGCCGGGAAACCTTACCCAATGGACTATCCCGCGATCGATGACTTTAATCACCTGGTACACCTGAGCAAGGGATATAAAAATGTTTCGGTTCTGATTGGATATGAACTTGGGCTGTCGAAGCGATTGAAACAGGCAGCCGACGTATGGCTGAACAATCCACGCGTTCCGCGCGAAGCATCAGGAACCAGCGGCATGACGGCTGCGATGAACGGAGCGGTGAACTTTTCCACCGACGATGGATGGATCCCCGAATTCATTCATCATGGCAACAATGGTTTTGTTATTCCCAAGGCCGATTATGCAAACATGAATGTGCAGCAGCAGGATCAGTATGATCTCGACAAATTGTACGAGATACTTCAGGGCGAGATGATCCCAATGTACTACGAGAATTATGACACCTGGCGCCGGATTGCCTGGAACGGCATGAGAGATGTTCGTTTCCAGTTTGATTCGGGCAGAATGGCGGAGGAGTATTATGAGAAGCTTTATAAGTGAGGGGGCGGAGAATCGGCAAACGGCAATGGGCAATGGGCAATGAAGTGATTGATTTGTTTTTTATAAAAGAAGTTAGTCTGAAGGCTTTGTCAGAAAATTAGCAACAGCATTTTCTTTTTATTTTCTTTATTAAACACACAAAAAATTTAAACAAAGGTCAACAAAAGTCATTGCCGTTTGCCCATTGCCGCCCTTTCCCCCTCTCACTTCACAATCTCCAAAAGCTCCACATCAAAAATCAACGTTGACCCGGGAAGAATTTCTCCCTGCCCGCCATCACCATAAGCCAGGTCGGAGGGGATATATAACTTCCACTTGCTGCCCGTAGGCATCAACTGCAGCGCCTCTGTCCATCCTGCAATCACTTCACCCACACCCAGTACGATCGGCTCTCCTCTTTCGATGGAGCTGTCAAATACTTTTCCATTGATCAGCGTGCCGTGATAATGTACCCGCACCCGGTCGTTCAGTCCGGGTTTCGGACCCGTCCCTTCTTTGATCACCTTGTATTGCAATCCGCTCGGCAGCGTCACCACGCCCGGCAATTTTTTCGTAGAGTCGAGAAATGCCTGCCCTTCCTTTTTATTGGGCTCGGCCTGTTTGCCTTTGGCGGCCTGCATATAGCCGATGATCACGTTGTTAACGTCCTGCATGTCGAGCTGCTGCTTACCCGCTTTCACGTCGTTTAAAGCCTTGACCACAAGCTCCGTATTGATATTTTCAATCCCCTGCTCCTTGTAAAACCCAGCCATGCTGCACCCGAGCGCATTGCTGAACGAGTCCAACTGATTTTTCATCACAGGCGCTGGTTTTGTGCTGTTTACAGGCTTTTTTGCCGCAGGTTTATTTTGAGCAGAAACTGATCCGGTCACGGATGCCAGAAACACAAAAAAAATAACTTTCTTCATTGGTGGTATTATACGGTCAAAAGTAAGCCGCCAATATGAAAGGTTAACAAATAATTTCGCCATTCTCTCGTTATATTAGTTGAAATATTCCTCATGAAAAAAATCATTCTACCCATCCTCGTCCTTGTCTCTTTAACTTCATGTGCACAGCAGAAATCTACAAGCGGCAGCGACATTCTTAAAAAGGCAAGCGGCATTTTTGGTAAGAAATCCGGCGGCGGACTTTCCAACGAAGACGTTGTGGCAGGTTTAAAGGAAGCACTTAGCGTAGGCGCCAGGAACAGCGCAGACAAGTTGTCGGCGGTTGATGGCTTCTTTGGAAACGCCATGATCAAGGTACTCATGCCCGAAGAAGCGAAAAAAGTGGAATCCACCCTCAGAAGTATTGGCATGGGCAGCATGGTCGATAAGGCCATACTTTCCATGAACAGGGCGGCTGAAGAAGCGTCAAAATCTGCTGCGCCAATTTTTATGGATGCCATCACCTCCATGAGCATCGGTGACGCATTCGGCATCCTGAAAGGCAACGACAGTGCAGCCACAACCTACCTGAAAGGAAAAACTACCGCCAGCCTTACGAATGCATTCAGGCCGGTGATAGAAGGCGCGCTGGATAATACCAATGCAACAAAATACTGGAAGGATGTTTTTGAAACATATAATAAACTGCCCACAAGTTTTAATAAAGTGAATACCGACCTGGCCGGTTATGTGACTGAAAAGGCGCTAACAGGTTTGTTTTACCAGGTGGCACTTGAGGAGCAGAAGATTCGTAAGGATCCCGCTGCGCGTGTAACGGATATTCTCAAAAAAGTTTTCGGATCGTAATAAAAGAACTTTATGTAACAAAGTAGATATTCCCCCGCTCCGCGGGGGATTTTTTTATCACCGAAACCGCAATACCTACTCAAGATCCCTTTTAAGCATCTCGTCCCTGTTAGCCATTTCCCATGCAGTAAAAAAAATGAGCTGCGCACGTTTCGCTAATAATTCGTAGTTGATTTTATCAGGCGTATCGCCGGGACGGTGATAATCTTCATGCAGCCCATTGAAGTAAAATATCGCGGGCACGCCGTTCTTGGCGAAGTTGTAATGATCGCTGCGGTAGAAAATTCTTTGCGGATCATTAGGATCGTTGAATTTATAGTCGAGTACAAATTTCAGCGTCTGCCTATTCACGGTTTCGCTGATCGGCCGCAAATCGGAGCTCATCCGGTTGTCGCCAACAATATATACGTAATTCAGTGAGTCGTCCCTGCGGCCGCTTTCCACTCTTCCTATCATATCGATATTAATATTGGCCGAAGTTTTTTCGAGAGGAAACGCGGGATGCTCCACATAATATGCCGATCCCCACAATCCCTTTTCTTCACCCGAAACGGTCATGAACAGGATGCTTCTTTTGGGTCTTTTTCCTTCAGCGGCGGCTTTTGCAAACGCTTCGGCCAGTTCCAGCACCGTTGCGGTTCCCGATCCATCATCGTCGGCGCCGTAAAAAATTATCGAATCCCTCTTGCCGAGATGGTCATAATGCGACGTGATAATGATGGCCTCATCTTTTTTATCGGTGCCCTCTATCATACCGATGACATTGCTGCTTTCGAGGTGCTCCGTCGATTTTTTCAGTTCGAGCAAAATTTGCACGGGGTAATGCCTGGGTGGAGGTGGAGTGGTACTCCTCTTTCGCAGTTGTGCAAAATCGCCACCCATAATCAACGTTGCCACCGAGTCCGAAATAAAAAATGTGTTTGGAAAAGTGTCTTTGCGATAATCTTTGACGTACATATTACCCTTGTCGCCGCTGGGCTTGCGGGGAAACCGCTGATCCACGATCAGCAAAGCTATGGCCCCTTTTTCCTGTGCGGCTTTTTGAAGTTCCTGGAGGCTGGGTACTCTTCCTTCCACCTTTTTTCTCTTTACTATTTTTTGCGGGGCGCCGGGAACGACCAAAACGATCTTGCCGCGCGCGTCGGCATCTGCATAATCGTCCCGTGTGGAATCACTTACTCCGTAACCGGCAAATAACACTCCGCCCGACTGGAGAGTGATATTAAAACCCGAATTGTAGCTTACCGCAAAATCGGTGTCGCGTTTCAGTGCTACATTGTTGATGGCGAGCGCAACTTTTTCGGTCGAATCGCGGTACACGGGAAACTTTTGCTGGTATTCATTGTGCCAGGCCGGCAGCAAACCATCCAACCGAAACTGGTTTTCGATGTAGGCGGCGGCTTTTTTCAGGCCAGGTGTTGCCGTTTCCCTTCCTTCCATCGAATCGGATGCAATAACGTAAAGCCTGTCTTTAAGATCAGTTGCGGTGATCGTTGACCCGTATGCCTGCGCATCACTTTGCTGCATTTGCCCAAAGGCGCCTTGTACAAGCAGCAGGCAGATGACGACGAATTTCATACAGTGGGGAGTATTAAGAGGTTATCAATTTACTCTGCGATCTCACTCAGCTCCAGCCAGCGCATTTCTTTCTGGTCCAGCAAATCGCCGATCGCTGCAATTTTCTCGGAAATTTTCATCAACTCATCGTATGGAAGTGAACCGGTATTCAACTGTTCGGTTAAACCGGTTTTTTCTTTCTCAAGGCGTGCCAGTTCTTCCTGGAGTTGTTCCCATTCCCTTTTTTCATTGTAAGAGAGCTTTCTCTTTTCCGCCGGCCGGGTAGTTGAAATTACAGTTTTTCCTTTGAGGTCCTTTTCTTCGGGCGCCTTTATTACATCATCCTTCTCTTTCAGGGATGAACGGTAAACGGAATAGTTTCCCGGAAAGTCTTTTACCACGCCGTTGCCTTCAAAGATAAATAAATGATCCACCAGCCTGTCCATGAAGTAGCGGTCGTGCGAAACGATCAACAGGCATCCCGGGTAATCGTTGAGAAAGTTTTCGAGAACACCGAGGGTGGGGAGGTCGAGGTCATTAGTGGGCTCATCGAGGATCAAAAAATTTGGATTGCGGAAAAGTATGGACAGCAGGTGCAGCCTTCTTTTTTCACCGCCGCTCAATTTTGAAATATAGGTGTACTGCTGTTCCGGAGGAAAAAGAAACAGGCCGAGAAACTGGGAGGCGCTGAGTGTTCCTCCATTGCTTAGCGGAAAATGCTCTGCGATATCTTTCACATATTCTATCACACGCATGTCTTCCCCGATGGGAAGACCGGATTGCGAGTAATTACCGAATACAACAGTGTCGCCGATGTTGATCTTTCCGCTGTCGGCATTTTCCACGCCCTGTATGATATTCAGAAAGGTGGACTTGCCTGCGCCGTTTTTGCCAATGACACCCACCTTTTCACCTTTTTTGAACGTGTAGTCGAAACCTTTCAGGATGGCCAGATCGCCGAAGCTCTTGTACACTTTTTTCATCTCCACTACCTTTCCGCCGAGCCTGGTCATTTTCATATCGAGCTGTACCTGCTGGTCCTCCACGGTTTTTTTGGCGCGGGCCTCAACATCCGTGAACGCATCGATCCTGCTCTTGGATTTTGTTGTTCTTGCTTTGGGCTGCTTGCGCATCCATTCCAGCTCTTTGCGATAGAGATTTTTCGCTTTGTCTATGCTGGCCAGTTCGTTTTCGAGGCGCGCGGCCTTCTTCTCGAGGAAGTTTTCATAGCTGCCTTTGTACGTGTACATGCTGCTCTCATCAAGTTCCCATATTTCTTCGCAAACATTATCGAGAAAGTAACGGTCATGGGTCACGAGCAAGAGCGTTACGCGTTCCTGCGACAGGTAATGCTCGAGCCACTCGACCATCTGCACGTCGAGATGGTTGGTAGGCTCATCCATGATCAGCAGCACATGCTTACGTTCGAAGCCGATATCGATCAGCGTTTTTGCCAGCGCAACCCTTTTGCGCTGTCCACCCGACAGCGTCGACACCTGCTGATGGAGCTGATGAATGTTCAGCTTTCCGAATATCTGGTGCACCTTGTTCTCGAAGTCCCAGGCATTGAGCTCGTCCATTTTCACAATGGCGTTGCCAACATCATTTTCATTGTTTGAATCGAGCGCCGCCTCATATTCTTTTATCGCATCGATTACGGGATGATGGTGGTGAAAGATATTATCGAGGATGGATTTTTCTTCGACGAACACAGGGTCCTGCTCAAACAGCGCCACACTTACATCTTTGTGCACCCATACCGTACCGCTGTCCGGCGTCTCTTTGCCGGAAAGTATTTTGAGCAGGGTGGATTTGCCGCTGCCGTTCCTGGCAACGAGCGCAATTTTATCGCCTTCTTCGATGTGAAAAGTGATGTTGGTAAAAAGCGGTGTTATGCCATACGACTT
>CBIGXK010000178.1:0-7893 GCA_966193805.1 uncultured bacterium
CTCATACAAAAGGATTTATAGTTGTTAAAAAAAAGCGGATTCGTGTCTGCGAAGATAATAATCTACTTAATTAGTGGACTGAAAAACTCTGTTAATCTAAAGTTAGCGGAAAATATCCAGTAAACCCTCCGGCAGCTCAACGACCACCTTTCTGTTCTTTTTATCTATTTTCTGCAAGGTTTCCTGGTGTACGGGTATCAGTGCCTCTTTTCCTTCGAGCATGATCCTGCAGAGCAACTGATGTGGTTGTTCAATCACTTCCAATATTTCACCCAGATCCTCTCCGCCATTGATAATATGGTAACCCAGGAGTGATATTGCCGATGATTTAGCGGCATATTTCTGAAAGTCTTCTTCCAGCAGCCACACTTGTTTTTGTACCACCGTACGCGCTGATTCGCGGGTGTCAATGCCTTCAATCTTCAGATATATTTCATCGGCCGACTTTATCCTGGCAGATTCGATGAAATAAGGCAACAGTTCATCCTTTTGTTTTTCAATAAAAAAAGACTCCAGGCCCTTCAGGGATGTTTTTTTTCCGAGATGGTGACGAAGTATAAGCTCGCCGTTTACCCCGAATGCGGCCACAAACTTTCCGATAGCGCAATAATTCGTCATTTGATTCTGTTTCCTTTGCTCATTTCGGGAAACGGCAAAATCCCGGTGAAATTCACCGGGATTGCTTATCGTTGGTTCTTAATCTTCTGATTATTCCTGTGTCGGCTCTTCGCGTTCCGCTGCCTTCTTAACCGGAGCGGGAGCGGCACCTGCACGGCGCGACTTGCGTTCAACGGCGTTGGCCGACTGGCGCTTCTTAATGCTCACCTCGTGTTCAGAATGCCATTTCTGGAATTTCTCCATTGCGGTGGCATCATCGAACAAGCCGAGCTTAACGCCACGCAGCAAATGTTTCAGGTACAACACTCCTTTGAAAGAAAGTATCCTGCGAACGGTGTCAGTTGGCTGGGCACCTTTGTGCAGCCAATCGAGCGCGCGCTGGCGGTCGAGCTGAACGGATGCGGGAACTGTAAGTGGATTGTAAGTACCGATCTTCTGGATGAATTTGCCGTCTCTTGGAGCGCGGGCGTCGGCTACCACGATGAAATAGAAAGGTCTCTTCTTAGACCCATGTCTTTGCAGTCTGATTTTAACTGGCATTTTAAATAGAAATTTAAATGCGTGAATGAATACGGTTTTCTCTCCTGAACGTTCGTTTTTCCATTATTTTCAGGAGATGCAAATGTAATAACCCAATGCCTGTTTTCAAAATAATCCGTCAAAATACGTTACCTCCTGCCCATCATCCTTCCCATCGGCATTTTGTTCATCGTTTTCATCATATCCTTCATCTGGTCGAACTGCTTTAGAAAGGCGTTGATCTCCGAAATATCCTTGCCCGACCCCCTGGCGATCCGTTTTTTACGGCTGGGATCGATGATATCGGGATTACGGCGCTCCACCAGTGTCATCGAATTGATGATGGCCTCGATACCCTTAAAGGAATCATCGCTGATATCCACGTCTTTAACTGCCTTTCCGATGCCGGGGATCATGCCCAGGAGATCCTTGATGTTACCCATTTTCTTGATTTGCTCGAGCTGCTGCTTGAAGTCTTCGAAATCGAACTGGTTTTTACGGATCTTCTTTTCCAGCCTCCTCGCCTGTTCCTCGTCGTACTGGGCCTGCGCCTTCTCCACCAGGGTGGTGATGTCTCCCATGCCCAGGATCCTCTGGGCCATCCTTTCGGGATAAAATACGTCGAGGGTGTCCATTTTTTCCCCGCTGCTCACAAACTTGATCGGCTTCTTCACCGTATACTTAATGGACAGGGCCGCCCCGCCTCTTGTATCGCCGTCCAGCTTGGTGAGCACTACCCCGCTGAAATCGAGCCGCTCGTTGAACGCCCTGGCCGTATTTACCGCGTCCTGGCCGGTCATCGAGTCAACCACGAACAATATCTCGTTGGGGTTCACGGCCGATTTAATATTGGCCACCTCGGCCATCATCACTTCATCGATGGCCAGGCGGCCGGCGGTATCGATGATGACGATGTTCTTATTCAGTTTCCTGGCCTCTTTTATGGCGTTGGCGGCAATTTCGACGGCATTTTTGCTTTCGGGTTCGCTGTAAACGTCGATATTGATCTGTTCGCCCAGTACCTTAAGCTGTTCGATCGCCGCCGGGCGATAGATGTCTGCCGCCACAAGCAGCGGCGACAATCCCTTTTTCGTTTTGAGGTAATTGGCCAGTTTGCCGCTGAAGGTGGTTTTACCACTTCCCTGCAGGCCGGCAATCAAAATCACTGCGGGGTTGCCTTTCGTGATAAATTCGCTTTCACTGCCACCCATCAGTTCGGCAAGTTCGTCTTTCACGATCTTGACGATCTGCTGCCCCGGACTCACTGCTGTAAGCACCTTTTGGCCTATCGCTTTATCTTTTACCGTGTCGGTAAACTCCTTGGCGATCTTGTAGTTAACGTCGGCGTCCACAAGCGCGCGCCGTATCTCTTTCACGGTAGCCGCGATGTTCAGCTCCGTGACCCTTCCTTCACCTTTTATCTGTTTAAAGGCCGATTCCAGCCGCTCGGTTAAATTTTCAAACATGCAGCGAAATTAATTCAAAAGTTATAAGTTAAATGCGCCTTCTTCCGTCCCCCGTTTCCGTCTTCTATTGCACATCTCGCCGATTGTGCAGATATTTGCGCTCCATGGATATTTCGTTCGTAATTATTGGCCGGAATGAGGAAAAAAACATAAAAAGATGTATCGAAAGCATCTACCGGTCGATAGCACTCAGCTCCATAAAAAACTACGAAATCATTTACGTTGACGCCGATTCGTCCGACCAAAGCGTCGCCATTGCGGGCACGTTCCCCGAAGTAAAGATCATGAAAGTGACGGGCGGGCGCAATGCGGCAGTGGGCCGGAATATCGGCGCAAAAGTATCCACGGGCAAAGCACTGTGTTTCGTGGATGGCGACATGGAACTTTACCCGGAGTTTGTTGCAGGCGTTTGGAGCAAGGAAAAACAGGAACTCACCGAAGATTTCATAGCCGGCCTTTGGCTCGATGTGGTTGACGGCAAAGGCACACGGCGCAACTCGAGCGACGTATTCCCCGGCGGCACCTTCCTTATCCGGCGCAAAATATGGGATTCCGTAAACGGCATGCGTACCAGGTTCAGAACCGGCGAGGAATCGGACCTGGGTTTAAGACTGCTGAAGAAGGGTTATGTTTTCAAGCGTAAGAACGAGTTCATCGTGAACCATTACACCGTTCCTTACGAACATGAGTCGAGGATCTGGAAGAGGATATGGGACAAATCGCTTTTCTTTTCAAGAGCGGTTCTTTACCGGCACCACCTGTTTAACCGGCATATGTATGGATTGGTGTGGCGCATCGATAAAACCTTTTTGCTGCTGGTGCTTGCCATTGTCGCGTGCATCATCAAACCCGTGGCGGGGCTCGTCCTCTTCGGCTGCTACCTGGCAGCGGTCATCCTCCGCATCAAAAGCAACCCCATTTACATGAGTTTCATAAAAATGATCGGCTATTATATACTGCTCGATACAATGAACATCGTGTATTTCTTCACGTTCTTCCCGAAAGATATAAAGGAGGAGTTTGCAGCAGTGAGAAACCCGGGAGTAAAAGAGGAAAAGTAATTATCTGTCTATATCTAAAGTTTTAACTTTTTATCATCTGCCCATATAGCCTTTCAGCTCGATGGTCCTTGAATTTGTTCTCAGCTTCGTGAGCGCCTTATCCTTGATCTGCCTCACTCTTTCGCGGGTGAGATTGAATTTGTCGCCGATATCTTCCAGGCTCATCGGGTGATCCTGGCCGATACCAAAGAAGTAGCAAATCACCTCTTTCTGTCGTTCGGTAAGCACCTTAAAAGTACGGTCGATCTCTTCTTTCAGCGATTGTACGTGTTCAAGGTTTGTTTCAGCCCTTTCGGCATTCGGATTTTCCATTACGTCCACCAGCGTATTGTCTTCACCTTCCGACAGCGGCGTGTCCATGCTGATGTGCCGGGCGCCTATTCCGAGGGTTGCAGATATCTCTTCTGTTTCGAGGTTCAGCAGTTCTGCAAGCTCTTCGGGTGATGGTTCGCGTTCGAATTCCTGTTCGAGCTGTGAAAACGCTTTTTGTATGCGGTTGGTGAGACCCACCTTGTTGAGCGGAAGGCGCACAATGCGCGATTGTTCGGCCAGCGCCTGCAGGATACTTTGGCGTATCCACCAAACGGCGTACGAAATGAATTTGAAACCTCTTGTTTCGTCGAACCGCTGGGCGGCCTTAATGAGACCCAGGTTTCCCTCGTTGATAAGGTCGGGAAGCGACAAACCCTGGTTTTGGTATTGCTTGGCCACCGAAACAACGAACCTGAGGTTCGCTTTCGTTAGCTTGTCGAGTGCATTCTGATCGCCATGCTTGATCATGCGTGCCAATCGCACCTCTTCTTCGGGACCAATCAGTTCAACTTTTCCTATTTCCTGGAGGTACTTTTCTAAGCTCTGGGATTCACGATTCGTGATCGATTTCGTGATCTTGAGTTGGCGCATGCTCATACAGATATCGGCTTTTTGGATGGGGTTGTTAGTAACCTTTATACCAAACGCAGAATCAGGAATTTTCTTATGTGATTTAACAGTTTCATGGGGATTTCTGCACAAAAAAAGATTTAACAGAAAATTTCCCCGTTTCGGAAAATAATATCTATAAATATGTGATTATCAGTTATCTTCCGGCCGAGCAAAAATCATCATCGGTCGAAAAGCAAGAGTTTGATGAGCGGTTAAAATAAATTTCGGGGTATGGTATATTTTTCTATTATTGCAATTTCAGAAATAAATGATTAATCGGTATAGATGAGCAAGAAACAATTATTTACTTTGGAATTTCCGGTTAGATGTTCTCCATCTATATTATACGAATTCCTTAGCACCCCGGCGGGCTTACAGGAATGGTTTGCGGATAAGGTGGACGAAAGGGACAATGTATTCAGCTTTTCATGGAACGGCACTACAGATAAAGCGGAAGTAACGGAAAGTGAACAGGAAAAATTCATCCGGTTTCACTGGATGCACCAGCCTAAAGAGGAATATTTTGAATTCAGAATTGAAAAATCAGAGGTTACCAATCAAACCATTTTAATAATAAAGGATTTTGCAGATAAAGGTGACGTTAAGGACCAGAGCCAACTATGGGATTACCAGGTGAAGGATCTGTTTCACCGTCTGGGAAATTAACAGCAGAATCAGGGAGGACACCTATACCTGTGTTCAAAAAACTCGACATACTCATTGTAAGGGCATTCATTGGCCCTTTCATTGCCACGTTCTTCATCACCCTGTTCGTACTGATACTCCAGTTTTTCTGGCTGTGGATAGATGATTTCGTAGGAAAAGGGCTCGATGGGTTCATTTTTTTGCGCCTCATCCTCTACCTGTCGGCCACCCTGGTGCCCCTTGCGCTGCCGCTGGCCGTTCTCCTTTCCTCCATCATGACCTTTGGTAATCTCGGTGAAACTTTCGAACTCGTTGCCATTAAATCGGCCGGTATCGGCCTGCTGCGGTTTATGAGGCCCCTGTTCATCATCTCCCTCCTTCTTTCCGGGCTCGCTTTCCTTTTTAACAATAACGTGATCCCGATCGCCAACCTCAAGATGAGAACCCTGCAAACGGACATCGTGAACAAAAAGCCGGCTTTTGATTTGAAAGAAGGCGTGTTTTATACTACCATCCCCGGTTATGCGATAAAAGTGGGTAAGAAAGAAAAAGATGATTCAACGCTGCAAAACGTCATTATCTACGAAACTAACCCGCAAACGCAGGATAATATCATTGTCGCCGAGCGCGGCATCATGAAGGTTTCAGACGATCAGCGCTTTCTCGTTTTCACGCTCAAAGACGGCTGGCGTTATGAAGAAAGGGGTCAGAAAAATTCAGTCAAAACCGACTATATCCGGCTTGGTTTCGATGAATATAAAAAAGTGCTTGACCTGAGTGAGCTGCAACTGAACTATACGCCCGACAGCGCCTACAAGGACCGCTACGAGATGCTGAGCGAGCGCCAGTTGGAGCGCGGCATCGACTCGCTCGAGAAAAAGAATGCGCAATTCCTGAAGCGCGTGCAAACCGACCTCAAACCCTTCTTATCATTTAACTCCATGCTTGATTCGGGCTGGACGGCAGTAACGGCGCCGAAAGGAAATGTAAAGTCGATCGAAGATATTATACCCGACAGCGCCGAATCCAGGGTGCTTGAACAAAGTATCTCATATGCGGGTTCCATTAAAAATTCATTGCAGATCACCGCGCTGGAATATGCAGGACAGCGAACCGAAATGCGCCTGCAACTCATCGAATGGCACAAAAAGCTGACGATGGCGGCGGCGGTGATGGTGCTGTTCCTGATCGGGGCGCCGCTGGGTTCTATCGTGCGCAAGGGCGGAATAGGCACGCCGGTGGTATTTGCCGTAATCTTCTTCGTCATCTTTTTCCTGTTGAACAATTTCGGAAATAAATTTGTGAAAGAAGATGTTTTGCAACCCGTTGCCGGTATGTGGATGGCCACCTTCATTCTTCTTCCCATTGGCTTTTTTCTTACCTATAAAGCAATGCACGACTCCCAATTAATGAACAAAGAATTTTATTACAGGGCACTGCGGAAAATTAAAGTTTTACTCGACAAAAAGCGGAAGGATAGTAATCAGGGAGAATTGACTTAATTTTAAAACTTAGATTTTTTGCGGCCATGTGACCGCCACAAAAGATAATTCATTGACACATTTTTAATACCTGGTTTTTGAAGGAGAATTTTCTTACTCAGAAAATAGTTGTTGCAGTAGCAGTATTGTTGTTCTCCATCAAACTTGTTGCGTATTTTTTGACCTATTCGGTGGCCATTCTCACCGACGCACTCGAAAGCATAGCCAACGTTATTGCCGGCTTCATCGGCCTTTTCAGCCTTTACATTGCATCGCAGCCGCGCGACATGAATCATCCGTATGGCCACGGCAAAGCCGAATTTCTCTCTGCGGGCGTGGAAGGGAGCCTCATCATGATAGCAGGATTGTTTATCATTTATCAATCCATCTACAGCTTTATCTTTCCTCATTCACTCCGGCAGCTCGACAACGGCATGATACTCATTGGCGCCACGGCAGTGATAAATTACATAACAGGCTACTACAGCATCTACAAGGGCAAGAAAAATAATTCGCTCGCGCTCGTGGCCAGTGGCAAACACCTGCAGTCGGATACCTATTCGACATTGGGATTAATGGTTGGGCTTCTTCTTATTTATTTAACGGACCTGACGTGGCTCGATGGAGCCGTTGCCCTTGTTTTTGCGGTTATTATTATCGTTACCGGGTATCGTATCCTGAGAAAATCCATAGCCGGCATCATGGATGAAGCCGATGTTGAACTGCTGCAGCAAATGGTGCAGGTGCTGGAAAAAAACCGGCAGGAAAACTGGGTAGACCTGCACAACCTGCGCGTCATCAAATATGGCGGGCAGCTTCATGTAGACTGTCACCTTACCGTACCCTGGTATCTGAACGTGCACGAAGCGCACAGCGAAGTGGAGAAACTGGGTGTGCTCATCAAAAATGAATTCGGCAACCGGATTGAGTTGTTTGTGCACTCGGATGGCTGCCTCTATTTTCAATGCAATATTTGCATTAAGCACGATTGCCCCGTGAGGCAAAAGCCTTTTGAAAAAAGGGTGCCCTGGAACATGAAGAACCTCGTCGCAGATGCGAAGCATAGCGACGTGAAAGGACAACAATAACGTCTCCCGTCTGTCCACCCCCGGCGCTTCGCGCCACCCCCGCCAGCGGGGGACATGCTTTGCCCACTCCCTCTCCCTATTGCCTATTGCC
>CBIGXK010000179.1:0-7799 GCA_966193805.1 uncultured bacterium
ACTTTTAAGTTTTGCCTGCAGGGCAACGTATCCCCCGCTGGCGGGGGTGGCGCGAAGCGCCGGGGGTGGACCGGCAACAGCGTTCCCAAGAGTCTCTCGAAGATAACCCCGGAACAACACTCCCGCAAACAACAATAGATCACTGCAACCCGCTGCTAACTGCCTTTGCTGCTATCCATCCGCTCGTCCAGGCATGCTGAAAGTTGAACCCGCCCGTTACTCCGTCCACATCCAGTATTTCACCCGCAAAATACAGGCTGGACACCAGCCGGCTTTGCATCGTAGAAGGGTCCACCTCCTTCAACGCAATACCGCCGGCAGTAACGAACTCCTCCTTAAAAGTAGTCTTACCCTCCACCCGTATTTCATGAAGGCAAATCTGCCGGATCAACGCGTTTTGCTTTGACGCGGAAAGATCACCCCACCGCACATCGTCGTTGATGCCGCTTGCCGTGCAGAAATATTCCCACAACCGGTGAGGAACGCCAAAAGCGTTACGGGCCGTCACCTTTTGCGCGCCATTATCCGTCCTGAACCCGGTAAAAACATCTCTCAACGAATGTTCATTGTAATCGGGCAGCCAGTTCACCATAATATTAAACCGGTAATCCATTTTATTTAACTCCCTGGCCGCCCTCGCGCTGAGTTTCAGCACTGCAGGTCCGCTCATCCCCCAATGAGTGATCAGCACCGCTCCCTCCTCTTCCAACTTCGTACCCCCGATCTTCACTTTCGCCCGCACAGATATACCCATCAATGCTGTGATGGGATGGCCAGGCATATTAAAAGTGAACAGTGAGGGCACCGGTTCACTTATCGTGTGTCCTGTTCCCACGATCCATTCAAACATTGCCATTTTGGGATACCCCCCGCATGCCACGCATACAAAGTCGGCATCTTCTGCTTCACCGCCTGCAAAAGTCAACTTCCATCTCTGGCCGACTTTTTCAAGGCGTTTCACGTCGCGATTCAACCTGATGGCGACGCCGTACCTGTCTGCTTCGTTGAGCAGGCACCGGATGACCGTTTCCGACGTATCGGTTACCGGGAACATACGTCCGTCATCTTCCGTTTTGAGTTCCACGCCCCGCTCTTTAAACCAGGCGATCGTATCGCTGGTAAAAAACTGGTGAAACGTTTTCTTCACGAAATTTTCGCCGCGAGGATATTTCCGGACCATTTCCTGAATGGAGAAACAGGCATGTGTGACATTGCACCTGCCGCCGCCCGATATCCGCACCTTCGACAATAACCTGCCCGTTTTCTCCACAATGGTCACCCGCAACGACGGATTCATTCTCGCCGCATTCACGGCGCAAAAAAATCCGGCTGCACCTCCGCCGATCACGATCAAACGCATCCGCGAATGTAGAACTATCAGGCGTTCCAGTTATATCCCGGAAAAGTGAAATAAAAAATCGCCCACCAGTTATTGGTATTGGCCAGATACAGCTCAAACGGGCCCTCGATATGTTGCATCTCACCACTCTCCAGGCTCGCATCGTACCTCACCCGGCCCGTCACAAAGGCTCTGCCGTTCCGGGCATTTTCGTTCCATTCAAACTCCACCCTGCTGACAAGGTATTCGCAATTGAGAAACGAGCAATACGCATCGAAGATGGCATTGATCTTCCTAAGCACCGTTTGTTTAGAAAATTGCCGCGTATCGGGATGAATGAAAGGATCGGCAAGCTGCCAACTGTATTCGTTGATCTTTTTGCTGAACCATTGTGATAAAAACTCTACCACCCGTTGCCGTATCTCCAATTCGTGGTTGGGATGAAAATCTTCATAGCAGAAGTGATGAATGAATCCCGGCATGTCCAGGTCGTCCATTTCGTGCAAAAACAATTCCTCGGTAATGAAAGTGTAAATAATGCGGTCATCATAATCGCCAAGTATGTCGAGTTCCACCCTGTGCTGACTCATCAGGCTTTTGATCCTCTTCAGCTCTGCGGGTAACTGCTTATCCGGCAGTACTTCACCCTTTTTAAAATAAGGCTGGCCGATCTTGTCAAATATCCTGACCATCTTACGCGGCTCCCTGAATTTTCTTTCGAATTCATATACCGACCTTAAAAATTCATTTACGATTGCCGGCGGTATTTCTTCGTCGCCGGTGGTACACTCGGCGCCAAACTCAGCCTTCAGCTTGAGGATGAGCAACTCATTTTCGATGGGAAGTTCGAAGGTGGGTTCGTCACCGTAACCTTCTTTAAAAATGTTATTCATGGTTTCTGATTTAGAAATGAATGTACATGAAGAACCCCGCTGGTGCGGGGTTGTTTTCACTTCAAAATCGTAGTATTATCAGTAGTAACTGCTGTTGAGATAACTGTTACTTTTCTCGGCTTTTTCCACCTCTTCGAACGAGGAAAGAACATCCGGAGCGCCTTTTTTCACCCAAATATTATGTTCATAATGCGCTGATACTTTTCCGTCCTTCGTCCGCACCGTCCATCCGTCGCGGTCGTACCATACTTCTTTTACACCCAGGTTAACCATGGGCTCAATGGCAATGGCCATGCCTTCCTGCAGCTTGGCGCCCGAACCTCTTTTTCCGAAGTTGGGTATCTGCGGATCTTCATGCAGGCTCTTTCCCAATCCATGACCCACCAGTTCTCTTACCACGCCGTAGCCGAACTGCTTTTCGCAATAGTCCTGCACTGCAAAGCCGATATCACCCACCCTGCTTCCGGCAACGGCCTTTTCAATTCCTTTGTATAAAGATTCCTTAGTTACTTTCATCAACCGCAGCACTTCCTCGCCAGGATCGCCTATCGCCAGGGTATAAGCGCTGTCACCATGATATGCATTTTTATACACCCCTACATCAACGGACACAACATCTCCTTCTTTCAGTTCGGCGTTGTTGGGGAAGCCATGAACCACGGCATCGTTCACCGAAATACAGGTGGCATAAGGATAGCCCTTGAAATTCTTAAATGATGGCGTTGCTTTGTTGTCCCTGATGAATTCATCGGCGATCTTATCGAGTTGCGCCGTAGTGACGCCCGGTTTGATGGCTTTGACGACTTCTGCAATAGTTTTTCCCACGAGCAATGCGCTTTCACGCATTGTTTCTATTTCGGTTGCTGTTTTAATATGGACCATGATAATATATAAAAAGATAAAAGTTAAGAGTTAAAACCAAGACGCTAGCTTTTAACTCTTAACCTTTACCTTTCAATTAAGTTTCTATAAAGATGCGGGGCTCACTGTTTGCCTGCCCTGGATCCTTCCGGTTTTCATTAAGCCGTCGTACTGGCGCATTAACAATTGCGTTTCGATCTGCTGGAGTGTATCCAGTATAACGCCCACCATGATCAACAATGATGTTCCGCCGAAGAACGAAGAAAACACCGGTTGTACGCCAAGTCGCTGTGCAAATCCCGGCAGGATACCAACGATGGCCAGCAGGAAGGCACCCGGCAGCGTGATCTTATCCATCACTGCACCGATATAATCTGCCGTAGGCTGACCGGGCTTAACTCCCGGAATAAATCCGTTGTTGCGCTTCAGATCATCTGCGATTTGTTTGGGGTTAAATATTAACGCCGTATAAAGGAAGGTGAATCCTATCACCATCAATCCATAGATCACCATGTACCACACGTTACTGTGGTCGCCAAATATTTTTGCCACCCCCTGTGTTGAATCGAAGTTCGACAGCAATGTAGGAAGGAACATGATGGCCTGGGCGAAGATGATCGGCATAACACCCGAGCTGTTCACTTTCATGGGGAGGAACTGGCGCGCACCGCCAAACTGCCTGTTGCCCACAATTTGTTTTGCGTATTGAACGGGTATTTTACGAACACCCTGTATCAGAACGATGAGGCCCATGATCACAGCAACCAGCACAGCGATTTCGATCACAAAGATCAGCAGACCGCCGCCACCCTGTGGAATTTTCGACTGCCATTCCTGCCAGAACGACTGCGGGAGACGTGCGAGGATACCCACCATGATGATCACCGATGCACCGTTTCCAAGACCCTTGTCGGTAATCTTTTCACCGAGCCAGGTAACGAAAAGCGTACCGGCTGTCAGCACTATTGTGGTTGACAACCAGAAATAAGATGAATAGGAATCGATGATCGCTTCGCGATAGCCAGGGCTGTTGAGGTACTGCACATAAGCGCTTGCCTGGAGAAATGCGACCAGCACTGTAAGATAGCGGGTGTACTGGTTGATCTTCTTCCTGCCGCTCTCACCTTCTTTCTGCAATTTTTGGAAAGGAGGATAAAGGATGGTCATGAGCTGCATGAAGATAGATGCAGAGATGTAGGGCATGATCCCTAACGCAAGAATAGACGCCTGCGAAAAGGCGCCTCCTGCAAATGCATCTATAAGGCCAAGGATACCTCCGGTTGAAGCTTGCGGGTCGATCCTGGCGGGGTCCATACCTGGCAACACGATGTGTGTTCCCAAACGGTAAACAGCCAGGAGGACGATAGTGACAAGAATCTTCTTCCTCAGCTCTTCAATGCTCCAAATATTCTTGAGTGTATTGATAAATTTTTTCACTGGTGGCAATAAATTTAAGGCCGACTAAAGTTACAGAATTTATTTCACGAGCTCTACAGAACCTCCGGCCGACTCAATTGCCGCCTTTGCCTTCTCGCTGATAGCATTCACCTTGAACGTGATCTTGCTTTTCAGCTCGCCATTTCCGAGAATTTTTACTTTGTCGGTTTTGCCAACAAGCCCGTTGCCATACAATGTTTCAAAGCTGAAATCCTCGATACCATATTTTTCTTTGATGGCATCGATCTGGCCCAGGTTGAAAACTTTGTATTCTATCCTGTTGATATTCGTGAACCCTCTCTTGGGGAGACGGCGCTGGATGGGCATCTGCCCGCCTTCGTGCGCGTTTTTGCGTTGGTAGCCGGCGCGGCTCTGTCCACCTTTATTACCTTTTGTGGATGTTCCGCCTTTACCGGAAGCTTCACCGCGGCCGAGTCTCGTTTTGGGTTTGTGCGTTGCGCCTTTCGCAGGCCTGATGTCGTGTAAATTCATTTTGTTTGATTTTAACTCAACGGGAAATCATCCCTCGCTTAGTGTACACCTTAAATACTTTACAATTATTTTACTTCCTGAACCTCTACCAGGTGGGTCACCTTTGTGATCATTCCCAATATCTGGGGAGTGGCTTCCACTTCTTTGGTAGCATTTATCTTATTCAGTCCAAGCGCCTGCAGGGTCAGTTTCTGACGCTCGGGTCTGTCAATTGCGCTTTTTACCTGTGTGATTCTAATCTTTGCCATGACGAAAATATTATTGTGCGGCGGTATTAACCGTTAAACACTTTTTTCAGATTAAGATTCCTTTGGCGGGCCACGCTCACCGGTTCGCGCAGTGTAGCCAGCGCCTTTACTGTCGCCTTAACCACGTTATGCGGATTAGCCGAGCCGAGAGATTTTGCAAGAACGTCGGTTACGCCTGCGCTTTCAAGAACGGCACGCATGCTGCCTCCGGCGATCACACCTGTACCATGGGCGGCCGGCTTGATCAATACTTTGGCGGCGCCGTCTTTCGAGAGCTGGTCGTGGGGAATCGTTCCATGCATAATGGGAACCTTGATCAGGTTTTTCTTTGCATCTTCGATACCCTTGGTGATGGCTTCCTGTACTTCTTTCGCCTTGCCAAGCCCGTGACCGACCACGCCTTTTTCATTACCCACTACCACGAGGGCCGAAAAGCTGAAGGCACGCCCACCTTTCGTGGTTTTCACCACGCGGTTAATGGCAACAACCTTCTCTTTCAGTTCCAGTTCTCCGGGCTTAACCCTGTTTACATTAGCTTTTGACATTTCTTCTATTTGAATTATGACCCCGGTTCAGCGGAGCATGATTATTATTATTAAAATACAAGGCCGCCTTCCCTTGCACCGTCAGCCACGTTCTTAACACGTCCATGATAAAGGTTGCCGCCGCGGTCGAATATCGCAGTGGTGATGTTCAGGTCCTTTGCCTTCCTGGCGATCGCCTGGCCCACCAGCTTCGACTTCTCGAGCCTTGTGCCTTTCTGAGCCGCGATATCCTTGTCTCTTGAAGACGCCGACGCAAGCGTAACACTATTCTCGTCATCGATCAGTTGCACATATATTTCACTGTTGCTTCTGAACACTGACAACCTTGGCTTCTGCGCAGTACCCGCTACCTTTTTGCGAATCCTGTAGCGAATCTTTTGCCTTCTTTCAAGTTTAGTAGCCATTGCTATTTATTATTAGTTGTTATCTGTTATTGTTATTTACCTGCAGCCTTGCCTGCCTTGCGGCGCACCACTTCACCCACATACTTAACACCCTTTCCTTTGTAAGGCTCCGGCTTGCGCAAACCACGCAGCTTTGCCGCCACCTGGCCAAGCAACTGCTTGTCGATACCTTCCAGGAATATTTTGGGGTTGTCACCTTTTTCCTGTGCGGTCTTTACCGACAGTTCCCTGGGAACCTCGAAAACGATGTTGTGCGAAAAGCCCAGTGAAAGGTCGAGAAGATTGCCCTGGTTGGACGCTTTGAAACCCACACCCACCAGTTCAAGATTCTTTTTGAATCCTTCGGTAACGCCGGTCACCATGTTATCCACCAGTGCGCGCGAAAGTCCGTGCAAGGCACGATGGCGGATCTGGTCGGTTGGCCGTGTAAATACCACCTGGTTGTCTTTGACCTCAATGGCGATATCCCTGTCTATCTCCTGCTTCAATTCTCCTTTCGGTCCTTTTACGGTAAGCAAATTTCCTTTACCTACTGTAATTGTGACCCCTGTTGGCACCGCTATCGGTTGTTTTCCTATACGAGACATAGTCTGCTTAATTTATTTGTGCACCGTATGATGTATTCCGAAAATTAACCCATCCGGTGCACCTGTTAATGATGGGCCTTCGGCCAGCGAACCAGCGTTCGCCGGAATCAGTTGTCAATAGATATAGCACAGCACTTCACCGCCTACCTTCTGGGTTTTTGCCTGCTTGTCGGTCATCACTCCCCTTGAAGTGCTCAGGATGGCTATTCCCAATCCGTTCTTCACCCTTTTGAATTCGGAAGGGCTGGCGTATTGGCGCAATCCCGGACGGCTGATCCTTTCGAGTGAACGGATCGCAGGTTCCTTCGACTGAGGATCATATTTCAATGCGATCTTGATCACACCCTGCTTGCTGTCATCCTCGAATTTGTATTTAAGAATGTAGCCCTGGTCGTAAAGGATCTCAGTGATACGTTTCTTCAGGTTAGAAGCAGGTATTTCCACTATTCTGTGTCCGGCTAACTGTGCGTTGCGCACTCTTGTCAGGAAATCTGCTATAGGATCTGTTACCATTTTTATTTAATTGATTCTGTGTTAATTTTTGCGGCGATCAGCAAGCGGGAACCGGCAATGTCATTGCTTCGTTTGTTGCTTGCGTGATGCCGTTTGCTTACCAGCTTGCTTTTCTGATACCCGGGATCTTTCCCGCCAGGGCCATGTCGCGAAACATCACTCTCGACAATCCGAAATAACGGATGTACCCGCGTGGGCGGCCGGTCAACTGGCAGCGGTTCTTCAAACGAACTTTCGAAGAGTTCTTCGGCAGCTCGTCTAGTGCCTTGTAATCGCCTGCCGCTTTGAGCTGCGCGCGTTTCTCAGCATACTGTGCCACCATTCTTTCTCTCTTCCTCTGCCTGGCCTTTACTGATTCTTTTGCCATATATTCAAGTTAAAAGTCAAAAGTAAAAAGTAAAAAGTGCTTGCCTCAGCTTCTCTTTTAAATCTTAATTTTTTAAATTTTGAGTTTAATTTTTTTATTGCTGGTTTGACTCT
>CBIGXK010000180.1:0-7722 GCA_966193805.1 uncultured bacterium
AAAGAAAAGAGCCATATTCATTATAGCCGACGGCATACCGGCGGATGTGATCGAAAAAATCAACACCCCGAACCTGGATAAAATCGCAAAGCAGGGAGGCTACACCCGGGCAATGGTGGGCGGTGAAAAAGAGGGCTACTCACAAACGCCAACAATATCCGCTGTTGGGTATAACACTGTGCTCACGGGCACATGGGTAAATAAGCACAATGTGTGGGACAACGATATTGCCGCGCCCAACTATCATTATAAAACCATCTTTCGTTTGCTCAAAGAACAATATCCCGCTAAAACAACGGCGATATTTTCTTCCTGGCTGGATAACCGCACAAAGCTGGTGGGCTATAGCAAACCCGAAACCGGCAATATTCCTGTGGATTATCACATTGACAGCCTGGAATACGACACCGTGAATTTCCCGCACGATGAAGAAAGGGATTTCATGCACAAAATCGATGAAACGGTCACCGACACTGCCGCTGCTTACATCAGGTCGTCGTCGCCGGATCTTTCATGGGTATATCTTGAATACACCGACGACATGGGCCACCAATATGGCGATGGCCTGCAGTTGTATCGCGCCGTGGAACTGATGGATAAACAGGTCGGACGGCTGTGGGACGCCATTCAATACAGGCAGCGTGCATTCAACGAAGACTGGCTCATCATCATTACAACGGATCATGGCCGCGATTCGCTGACGGGCAGGGATCATGGAGGTCAGTCGCCACGCGAGCGCCTGGGCTGGATAATCACTAACGCGAAAGGATTGAACGCTCACTTTAAAAAGGGCAGCGCCTCGATTGCCGACATCATGCCGACGATCGCGGAATTCCTGGATGTCAACATGCCACGGGAAGATGCCATGGAAGTGGATGGTGTTTCCCTGACGGGTAAACTCGGCGCCACCAATGCATCGGCCGCTATTGTCAATAATGAATTGGTGGTACGATGGAAAAAAGCGGCAACCCGGGGCGACGCGAAGATATGGGTGGCCAATTCGAACAACTACAAAATGGGAGGAAAGGATGAGTACCGGCTGATGGCAACGGTTCCCATCAGCAGCGAAACGGCAGTGATCCCCATTACGGGCGAGCACTCATCTTTCTATAAGGTGGTCATCGAAACGCCGGCCAACTTTCTGAACCGGTGGATCATTAATAAGTGAGCCTCAATGCTTCGGCCCAGCGTATTTTTACGGTAGCGAAGAAAGGGTATTCGTCCTCTTTATCGGGAACGCATGAATTTCTACTTTTGAAAAAGAATACCGAAAGAAATCCTATCTATGTCGACGCCAATACACAACGAATCGTGGGCCGCTTATGAAAAGCGCAAGCTGCTCAGTGGACAAAATCCGAATTGCTTTTCACCCGAAGAATTATGGGAGTTTGATTACCTGGTGAACCTAATCCAGAAAGCTAAGCCGCACCTCGACCTCATCACTGTGATGCTCGCCGTTAGAGAGGGGATGCGCAGGACTGTTGCGCCAAGGTTAAGAAATCACTTTGTAGAGCTCGTGCTGTGCAACGTTGAAGAACGCGAAAACCGCTGGGCAGAGGTGATCAACACAAATTGAACAAACTACTCCGACTCTGATTTATAGTTTTTACGCTTTCAATTGCTAATTGCAATTTTAGTTTGGTAACTCGGTTCCTGTCCAGGAACCGTTTTTTTTTCTGTTTGATGTGCCTCTTTCAGCATTATTTCCTGTCTTTTCCCGCTTTGCTTTTTTTTACGATTCAGACGTGCAGCTTTGCACTGCTTATCTTAATCATACTGCTAAATCCTAACATTTTTTTTCTCATGTCCTGTTAGGCATACCCGAAGGCCGTTTCTACGGCTTTCGCTTTTTGTACCACGTGTATCAAAACCGGACAATAATTTCTTGTCATTTTGTTGTTTTTTGCTGATTTGCAATACGTACCATTATTGGTACTCTGTTAGCACCATGAATTCCAACTTAACCACGCATTATGCTGAAGAACTATCTCAAAGTGGCCTGGAGGCACCTGGTGCAGCACAAGGGGCTTTCCTTTATCAACATTTTTGGATTGGCGATAGGCATGGCCTTCGCCATACTCATAGGCCTTTGGATACAATATGAAACGAGCTTCGATAAATTTCATGTTAATCGCGACCGTGTTGCGATTGTTCTTAAGAACACACTGTTCAATAACCAGAAGAACACCCAGAACTCCACTCCGTTGCCATTGTATTATGCCATGAAGTCGGAGTACCCCGAAGTGAAGCATGCGTCACGGATGAGTTGGAATAACGATTTCAGCCTGGCTGTCGGAGACAAAAAGTACAAAAGACAGGGAATACATGTAGACCCCGACTTCCTTCGAATGTTCACGTTCCCACTGGTAAAAGGAAGCGTACAAACAGCGCTTAGCGACCCAAACGCCATTGTCATTACTGAAGCTGTTGCAAAAGCGCTGTTTGGCAGCGCCGACCCGATAAACAAGATCATCAAGGTCAATAACGAATATAATCTGAAGGTGACCGGCGTGTTGAAAGATGTGCCTGTCAACTCTTCCATACAATTCGACTTCCTCGCTCCCTTTGAACGTTTGATGGCCGAAAATCAGTTCTCTCGCGATAACAAAAGCAACTGGGGCAACAATTTCCTGAGGAACGTTGTGGAATTGCGTGAAGATGTTTCCATGAGCGATTTTTCTGCGAAAATCAAAAACCTGAATATCGACAGGGATAACACGCTGAAAGACCTTTACCTGTTCCTTCACCCACTTGCGAAATGGAACCTTTATAACGACTTCAAAAACTGGCAGAACACGGGCGGAAAAATACAATACATAAGGCTATTTGGCGCCATCGGCATATTTGTATTGCTCATCGCCTGCATCAACTTTATGAACCTTGCCACTGCGCGATCGGAAAAACGCGCAAAAGAGGTGGGCATCAGAAAAGCCATCGGCTCGCTGCGATCACAGCTCATTACCCAGTTCCTTGCCGAAACGCTGCTTACCTCGTTGCTCGCATTTTTGTTGGCGCTGATCATCATTCCGCTGGTCCTGCCGCTGCTGAATGACATCGGTTTTGAAAATATTGAGTTCCAATTCAACAACGTTCCATTATTGCTGGGCGCGTTAGGTGCAGCCGTGATCACAGGTTTGATTGCCGGCAGCTATCCCGCCCTGTATCTTTCCTCCTTCAGGCCTGTGAAGGTGCTTAAGGGATTGTTTAAGCAGGCACAGAGTGCCGTCGTTTTCCGCAAGGTGCTTGTTATTTCGCAGTTTGCCATTTCCGTGGGATTGATCATCAGCACCGTAATCGTTTTCCAACAGATCGAGCACGCAAAAGACCGCTCGCTGGGGTACGATACCAATAACCTGATCAACGTGTCGATGAGCAGCGATCTGGCGAAAAATTTTGTGCCGCTAAAAGCCGACCTGCTAAATACACGCTATTTCGAAAGCGTTGCGAAAGCGTCGTCACCGCTAACGGCCATCTATAATAGCTGGAGCGACTTCTCATGGACCGGAAAGGATCCAAATGCGCAGCAGGTGATGGATGTAATCATGACCGAATGGGATTATGAAAAGACTGTTGGACTAAAATTTTTAGAGGGCCGTCCTTTTTCCAATGATTATAAATCCGATTCTAACGCTGTTATCCTTAATGAAACTGCGCTGAAGATGATCGGTTACGAGAATCCCATTGGTAAAACAATAAAAAATGGCAATCAGGACCTTAAGATCGTCGGCATTATAGAAGACATGCTTATCCAAGACCCGTTTAAACCGGTAAATCCCACCGTGATACTTTTCAACTCCGGTGCGGCGTCGAATAATATTTACCTCCGGCTAAAGCCAAACGTTCCTGTGAGGACGGCACTGGCTACCATTCAGCCCATCTTCGAAAAGTACAATCCTGCCTATCCCTTTGAATATGGTTTTTCGGACGAAGAGTTTGCACGGAAGTTCAGGGTGGAGAACCAGGTGGGCAAGCTGGCGGCCATCTTTGCGATACTGGCGATCATTATCTCTTGCCTTGGTTTATTTGGGCTCGCTGCGTTCATGGCAGAGCGCCGTACAAAGGAGATAGGTATTAGAAAGGTGTTGGGTGCATCGGTGATCAATCTCTGGTCGCTGCTGTCGAAAGAATTTGTGTGGCTCGTGCTGGCAGGATGCCTGATTGCATGTCCGCTGGCCTATTGGTTGATGAGTGGATGGCTGCAGGGGTATGATTACCGCATCACGATCAATTGGTGGATATTTTTCGCCGCCGGCGTCGTGGCAATCGCTATTGCATTGCTAACCGTCAGCTCGCAAGCCATTAAAGTAGCCATCGCTAATCCGGTGAAGAGTTTGAGGACGGAGTAAGTTTATTGTAAGAACTCGTCAATCAGCCTCACGTATTCGTCCGGCTGTTCCAAAAAGATATTGTGACCCGCGTTCTTCACGAGCACAAACTGGTGCACTGGAAAAAACTGCAGGTATTCCGCTGTATAACCCCAGGGTTGATTGTCGCATTGCGCCTTCATCACCAGCACCGGCGTTTCTAATTTTTTTATCACATCTCGTGGGTCCCTTACTTTTCCGAGGCTCCTGGAAGTCATGTACTGCACGTACATTCCTTCCGTGCCTTCGGCCTCTGCCGCATTGGCCGTATCACACACCATGCTTTTATTCAGTTCGTTCGTGAGGTAGGTGGCAAATGCATCAGCCTGTTTATCGCCGGCCAGCTTAATGCCGTGTTTGGCCAGGTAATACATCATTTTTGTCCGGATTCCGGAACTTTTCATTTGTGCGAGCCTCTCCGAATGGTATGGCGACCGCAAGTGCAAACTGTCCGGCGCCTTCACAGCTTCCATTGTTTTGTTTGCGGGTTGTATGGGAGCCGGTGCAGTGATGACGAGCCTGTGTACTTTCGAAGGATTTTCTGCGAGGTACATCACGGCCAAAATGGAACCCCACGATTGTCCCACGAGTATCACTTTCTCTGCATTTATCTTCTTCACGATCTCTTCCAGGTCGCGCCTGTGCCGGCCAGCGGTGTACTCATTGATATTTTCGAGGCGTTCCGAATGTCCGCAACCCACCTGGTCGTACAGGTAAATGTCGTAGCCTTTTGCCGCGAGCTTTTTGTAGGTTTCAATTTCACGGCCGGTGATGCCGGCGCCCGGCCCACCGTGCAAATAGATCAAAGGGTAGGGATGATGCTCGCCTGTGCCAGCGAGGTAAGTATAGGCGATCCGTGAACCGGTGGGCAGCTCCCAGTAGCGGGTACCGTCGCGTTCAGCCAGTTGTTTTACCCCGTAATGGCGGGGGCTAAACAACAGCCATACGAAAGTTAATGCCACGGCCACCACCACCAGCAACAGCCACCTGGAATATCTCTTCATAATTAATGTTTCGACAGTGAAATATTACGGTCGCATTTGCCCTTTCATATTGACGTATTTACACCCTGTAATTTAATTGGATTCAGTGTACGTTTGCTCAGTCTATGATTGAAGTATTTATCACCAATGTCGATGATCCCGGGCACGCCACCATGCTGGTAGAACGCATACACCAGCAGTTCGGCCATTACCGCGCAAACTTCGATCTCCAGGATTGCGACAGGATCCTGCGTGTTGTTAGTTACCGGGAACATGTCGACAGCGCTACACTCATCTCACTGCTCAATGATCATGGATTTCATGCGGAGGTGCTGCCCGACAAATAAAAATTACGCAAACGTTTTCGTATGCCCGACGCAATTATTTAATTGGTATTGATAATCAATTGTTCTACTTTTTAAAAATAATTGCTGCGGCGTCAATCACGGCGCTGCCGGAAACTTTTCACACATGAGCACAAACAAAAATATTCTTTTACTCGCAACCTGCCTTTTAACTATGGGCGTTACGAATGCCGCAATATCCAAACAAAATCTTATGGACACCACTCACAATGACGCCGTTTACCAGGTAAAAAAGCTTTCCGGCCCAATAACCATTGATGGCAACTGGAATAAGGACCAATGGAAGGATATTTCCGTCATCAAAGTGGAAAAGCACATGGGCGGGATGCCGGCTTTCGCGCCCACCGTAGAGGCGAAGATGACTTACGACAATGAGAATGTGTACGTCATCTTCCAAGTGCAGGACAGGCACGTCAAAAGTACTGTTACCGACATCAACGGCCCCGTTTCAACTAACTCGTGTGTGGAGTTTTTTTTCTCGCCCGACAGCCAGCAGCCGCTTCATTATTTCAACCTTGAAATTAATGCAGGGGGCACGCCATTGCTATTTTATATTACCAAACCCTGGACCGAAGTAACCAAGTTGAAGGATGAAGAAATCCGGCAAATCGAGATAGCCCATTCACTTCCTTCTGTTGTGGACCCGGAAATGGAAGGGCCGGTTACCTGGACGATAGAATACAGGATCCCGCTGGCATTGCTCAAAAAATACAGCAACGTTACACAACCGGCGCCCGGCGTTCAATGGAAAGGAAATTTTTATAAAACGGGCAGCAAAACGTCAAACCCCAATTACATGACGTGGTCGTTTGTTGACAATGAGAAACCTAACTTCCATCTGCCCCGGTTTTTCGGCACGCTCATTTTTCAATAAGTGGTGGATCAACTTCGTAATAACCGGCAGGTAAAATAGTAGTTCACCTATTGCACCTGTAAGCGATTCTTTTCACCTTTACAAAAGTGACCAACGCTTCACCGGTCACCTTTCATCTTCCAATTTCCTCTTCTATCCAATACATTCGGGAAGGCCACAACTATCCACTGTTCCTTTGATTAAGGTTTACCAATTTCTGTACTTAAAAATTTCTCTCATGAAAACCTCGAAGTCAAAGCATCACCGTCATGTACATGCCGAATACATGACCAATTCATTTCTCACCATCTTCTTTTTCCTGCTGGTATTGTTTATCACCGCAATTTCCTTCACTTAGGGTGAAGAAATTTATACAAGGTTCTTTTCAGTAAGGTTGTATATTTTCTGGATGTTTTTCAGCATGGCCGGAAAATCGAGGTGCAGGTCGGTCAGCAAGCCATTTTGAAGGTCGAATACCCAGCCTGCCACCTGCGGATAACCGTTTTCGAGGTACGATTGCTGAACAGCGGCCGTTTTAATGACGTTGAGCGCCTGCTCCTGCACATTCAGTTCAACGAGGCGCCTGTACCGCGCTTCCTCATTTCCGATGGCATCAAGTTCCTGTTCGTGAAAGCGGTACACGTCCCTGATGTTCCTGAGCCATGGGTTGAGGATACCAAGGTCCTTCGCCTGCATGGCTGCCTTCACACCGCCGCAACCGTAATGGCCGCAGATGATGATGTATTTTACGGAAAGTATCCTCACGGCGTAGTTGATCACCGACATAACGTTCAGGTCCACGTTGTTTACGAGGTTGGCGATGTTGCGATGCACGAACACTTCTCCGGGCTCAACGCCCATCATTTCATTGGCGGGCACCCGGCTGTCGCTGCACCCGATGTACAGATAGTCGGGATTCTGTTCGCCCGACAGCTTCAATAAAAAATCTTTATCCGTCCTGGATTTCTTTTCTACCCACAATTTATTTTTTTCGAATATTTCCTGGTAACTGGTCATGCCTAAAAGTAAGAACGAAACTTGTTTTTGGAGTAAAAATTAATATTTCAATACATTGCCGGATAAATAAAGGTTATGAAAATAAACGGCTTACTCGCTCTGATATTCGTTTTCTTTGCCTGGCAACCGCACGCAAAAAA